>CAYNJB010000007.1:0-18314 GCA_964397515.1 uncultured Nitrosopumilales archaeon
ATCGCCGTCAAGCAAGTTTTGATTGAACGGGTAAACCAATTTGTATTCCTCAATCATTTCAATTAATTTATTTTTTCCTAATATGGACAATTCTGATTCCTCGTTATACCCTCTACAAGACTTGCTTTAATTTCTACTGGCTTACATCTACGTTAATCTTGACTCAGAGATTGTTAAGCGATGGCCTAGTAAAACTATTGTCATTATTCCAAGTAGGATTATCGAAATATCAACTAATGATGAAAAAAAAGAAAATCCTGTGACTATTTCAAAATATCTATACGCACTATCAAAATAGTTGAACAGCCAATGTAATATTACTGCACCTATGAATCCTTTCCTTAAGAAAATCCATCCTAAGATGATTCCGGAAATCAAAGCAGGCGCTACTTTTCCAATCTTCCACCCTCCTCCGAAAGCTATATGCGCAAACCCAAAAGCAATTGCTGAAAGTAGAATCGACAACCATACTACTAATTTTTCCTTTTTTTCCATATCAATATAGACTGACCAGGGTACAAATATGGCTAATATTGCCCCAGTAAATCCTCTACGATACAATGCAAACCAACCAACAACTATCCCTATTATTGTGACTCTAAATCCTACTTCTTCTATGATTGGCGCTAAAGATACTGATGTGAATTGTAATGCTGCGGCTCTCTCAACTATCGACCCAGTTTCTATGCCAATGAAAGTTTGAAAAAGATTAATACCCCAAGAAACTAAAACAAGTCCGCTGAAAGCTGTGCAAACCAATATTATTGTATTATCAGTTATCGAAGTGAAACCTGTTTTATAGATTCTCTTGCTCACATTCCAAAAGTGGTTGCCTTTCTCAACAAATGCTTTAAGAATTATTGCTCCATAAATGATTGAGAGCGTAATGAAAAGTGAAAATACGGTAATTCTGACACCAGATAAAAGCGGTAGCCCAAATATGATGAATGGGATATTTATTCCAATATCGATTCCCTCAAGTTGTCCACTCATCATGGCATAATATCCTATGGGCAAAGAAAGAACAATAAGAAACGATATGATAAATAGGCTAATCAGATAGGATATTCTAGCTAGATACGGAAGTATAACCATTGTTATCCTCATCGTTCCAGACTTTCATCTTTTTTTTCAGAATTTTCTAATCCTATAGGTCCAGAATATCCACATTTTTGGCACTTATAGTAGTCTGGTGTCATCCATCCGCTTAAGGGGGACATTTGTTCAAGTATTGATAAGCATTCAGGGCAAAGCCTTGGATATTTTGAAATTTTGCGTCTAGTTAGTTTTATGATCTTTGGTTTTTCTGGCAATTTACTGGATCTTATTGAACTTCAATTGATGATTCGATAAAACCTAGACCTATCAGTTCTTCTTTTATTATATCTCTATGGTCTCCTTGCAATAATATATATCCTTCTTTTGCAGTTCCTCCGCATGCTAATTTTGATTTTAATGTGTGAGCTATTTTCTCAATATCCGTTCTTTTAGGATTCAATCCTTCAATCATAGTTGTCGGTTTTCTAAAACGCCTCATTTCCAATCTTATTACTATCCTTGTTTTCTCTTTCTCTAATTCTTCACATACACAGAGATCACGTGGGAGTCCACACATACTACACATTTCTACCATTAAATCACCGCGGTGATATGGCTATTTTCTAGTTTCAGTAAATATCTTCTTTCAGGCACCATCTTACAGTCATATATTAAATCAAAAGAGTATAAAAACATTAGATGTTGAATCTGGTATATTGATTTCTGCTTGGTATATTTAATTAAGCTTTTAGTCAATCTATCTTGCCTAAAAAGCCTTTAATATTATAACATGGTTTGTAACCTAGAATCGAACTATGTCCTTTGGCCCCTCACTATTAGTAGTGGAAGGAATTCTAGGCCTAATAGGTGGTTTAATAGGATTATCTATTAGCTATTTCTCCCTAACCGGTTATAGGGAAACAGGGAGCCCAACTCTTCTTAGACTAGCTTTCGCATTCTTTTTCCTTTTCGTCGGATTTACTGTAGAATCTATCGCAAACTTCAGCTACTCAGGATATATCCCACTGTTTGCTATATCCATCTCCATATTAATCTTATTATCTGGTTTTCTTGAGACTATCGGCTACTTCTTTTTAGCTTTTTCACATGTAATTGATGTTAGATCCTCTAAGAGATTCGCTCTCCTTATTCCATTAATGATTCCACTAAATATTCAAGCGTTACAAATGTCTGCAATCTTAGGATCTATATCGTTTTACTTGTTATTGTATGGTTCACTTGAAACTGGGCTATCATATTTTCGCGCAAGAAAAGTTGAGACATTACTCATCTCATTAGGTTTGTCTCTTTTAGCTATTAGTGAATTTGTCGGTTGGGTGAGCTATTTAAATATCTCAGATGAGTTTATGTATCTGTTATCCATATTACTAAGGGTAGTTGGATTCTCTTCTCTATTAATGTCCGTGATAAAATTTGTCTGGAAAAAGGAGACGATTTAGAGGTTTGGTGTATCGGAATTCTTTAAAGATTGCCGCAGATATTCTTACTATTACACGTGATTCTGATACAGAATCTGGAGGCGTCGGCATCACTGTATTACTTAGAAAAGGCAACATTTCATATAAAAGCCTAAGTCGGTTGCTAAAGGACTTGACTACAGGTGGGCTGATTGAGGAAATTGAAGTGGAACGAGGCAATCGGTACAGAATAAGCAGTAATGGACGCGAGTTCCTCCAAGAGTATTCAAAATTTCAAGAATTTGCTCAGACTTTTGGATTAAATCTCTAAACTCTACATTTTTCGTTCTAAATTTTTTAATAAGTTCTATCTTATTGTTGGTTCATTAAACGAAATTAGGTTCTAACTTTCTTGAAAATGTTGATTAATAATTATTTTTTTTCTTCAAATAGTTCTTTATTTAAATTTAAACAAATCTTTGCGATTGATCCATCTTCTTCTGTTAGTGAATGTTCTATTTCATGAATATTATTCTTCAAAGATTCAATAATCTCATTTGTGTAAGGATTTAATTCTACAATCGAACTTAAAAGCTCGGTTCCACCCTTCATCAATTTTTTTAATATATCTATCTGCATATTACATGTTGGTCCCGCAAACTTTTGTAGTTTGTTCTGATCTATTTCTGTTAATGTTGTTAAACCAAAGCTTAAACTGATGATATATGGTAGAACTAGCGAATAGGCCATCATCTTGTCATGCTCATGGAGATTTGTTGTAAATAATTTAGCTTCGGGAAAAATCTTTCTTGTTAACTCCTCTTCCTTTTTCAAATCTAGAACCTTCACTATTGCTATTCTCTCCTTAGATAATTCTTGAATATTAGGGCCAAATAAAGGGTGTAACGATATCGGGACTATTCCTGTTTTTTTAAGTTTTTTTAAAACTTCGATCACAGGTGATTTTATTGACGATATTTCTGCAATTATTGTTCCTTTCTTAACAATTTTTGATAGTTTTAGTATTATTTCTGCTGTATATCTTATTGGGATTGCGATCATTATGACCTCTGATTGCCCCAATTGATTTAGGTCACTGACAATTTGTATTCTGTTTTTTCCCCGCCATTCATCAATTACTTTGATATTTCTATTATAAAGATAAACTTGATGTCCTTTAGAGGAAAAATATTTTGTTAATAAGTGCCCCATTTTTCCTCCTGCTCCAACTATCCCAATTTTCAATTTGAAAAAACCTTTTAATATTAATTTAGATTAATTTTTTTTCTTGTAATTTAATTGATTCATCTATTAATATTTCTAACAATTTTATGCTGAATTCTTGATCGCCATCTTTCTTTCTGCAAAGTTCGAGAACAGCTTTTCTTAATTCTTCTTCTACTAATTTGTTTTTTACCGGAATATTTAGATCTTTTTTCAGTTTAGCTATCTTTAGTACTATTTTATTACGCTCATTTGCTAATTCGATTATCTTCAAAGTTTTTTCTTTAACATCTTTACGTAAATTAAAAAATTGTTCCTCTAAACTCAATTAAAATCTCCCTCAAAGATTGGCGGAATAAATCCTCCAATAATTCCTAGATCAGCTATGACTAGCGCAACCATTGCTTCTACGATAGGTACAGCTCTTGGTACGACACAAGGGTCATGTCTCCCTTTTACAGATATTTCAGTTTCAGTAAATTTTTTGAGATTAACACTTTTCTGCTTTTGAGCTATCGATGAGGTTGGTTTAAAGGCTATTCGAATAATGAGCGGCATTCCTGTAGAAATTCCGCCTAATATTCCACCGGAATTGTTTGTTGTGGTCACAATTTTTCCATTTGATATTCGATATTCGTCATTATTTTCTGAGCCCTTAGCACTAGCTGCATTCAGTCCTGACCCAAATCCTACTGACTTTACAGCCGGAATGGAAAATAAGGCTTTGCTAAGTTCGCTGTCTAATGCTCCAAATAATGGTTCACCTAATCCTGGTTGTATATCTTTAACTATGCATTCGATAACTCCTCCAACGCTATCTCCCATCTGTTTAGCGTTTTCTATTATTCTCCCCATTTTCTTACCGGTTTCAAAATCTGGGCATCTGACATCATTTTTGAATCTTTGCTCTTCTATTATTGCAAGAGGCAATTTTTTCGATCTAATACCTCCTATCTCTGAAGTGTACGCTATTATTTTTGCATGTAAAGTTTTAAGAATTAGTGCTTTAGCTATAGATCCAGCCATTACAAACCCAACTGTTGATCTTGCTGAAAATCTTCCTCCGCCCCTGTAATCTTCAAAGCCATTGAATTTTACTTTAGCCGGGTAATCTGCATGTCCCGGCCTTGGAATGTTTCTCGTTAACTCATATTGGCTTGAGTCTATGTCTTTATTCCAAACCACCATACATATTGGTGCTCCTGTTGTCTTTCCTCTAAATACACCTGAGATTACCTCAATCTTGTCTTGTTCGGATCTTGATGTCGAAATAATTGACTTTCCTGGTCTCCTTCTATTTACATCCTCTTGAATATCTTTCTCTATTATTGGTAGACCTGCTGGGCAACCGTCAATGACTGCTCCTATACACTTTCCATGGCTTTCTCCAAAGCTTGTAATTTTAAATCTGTTTCCTAAACTGTTAATTGACAATTAGCTACTCACCGATATTTTAGTTCCCAATAACCTTAAATCTTTAATGAATTGTGGATAAGAAACATCCAAGCTTTCTGCTCCAAGAACTATACATCCTCCTGGTGTAACTAAGCTGGCAAGGCAAAATGACATGAACATCCTATGGTCACCTTGCGCATTTAATGTACATCTATGTAATCTGCCCTTGTTTCTAATCTTTAACACATTTTTTGTTTCATCTAATTCCGCCCCAATTTTTGCTAACTCATCTGAAAGTACAGCTATTCTATCCGTTTCTTTGAATCGCGTATGCTTTATTCCTTTTATTATTATCCAATCTTTAGAAATTAATCCTAAGGTAGAAACAGCTGGTAATAAATCCGGCGAATCTGAAAGGTCAAATTGGCCTCCTTGAAGGGGCTCATTATTTCCTTCTACCTTTGCTATCCCTTTTTTTCTATCAATCCGAACTCTAACTCCTAACTCTCTTAAAATTTCTAATATTCTGATATCTGCTTGAGGTAATTCAAAGTCCAGTCCTTTAACCACAACTGTTCCCCCAGTCAAAGCAGCTGCTGAAAAAATAAACGCTGCTGAACTGAAATCTCCTGGGACCTCAAAATCTTTAGGTTCATATGTTTGGTTACCTTCTACGAAGTAAATATCTGGGTCTGGACATTTTATAACTCCATTGAAATTACTGATCATTTTCAAAGTTGCTTCTATATAGGGGCGCGAAACACCTACTCCTTTGACTTCTATAGTAGAATCGCCTAATGCTCTTGGAGTCGCAATTAATAACGCTGAAATGAATTGTGATGAAATATCTCCTCTAATCGTTGTTTTACCCCCTACAATTCCACCTCCTTTCACTATTACCGGGGGTCTTCCATCATTTTTACCTGTCCAACATTGAACCCCCAATTTTCTCAAAGAACTTAAAAGTGGTCCCATAGGTCTTCTCCTTATACTACTATCCCCTGTTAGAATTGTGTAACCTTTTGACGCCAACCCTGCAACTCCAGTCATAAATCTTATTGTTGTACCCGAATTCTCTACATCAATGATATTATCTGGGATAACCGGTTTATTAACTCCATTAATTAGTAACATGTTTTCATTTATTTTTATTGAAGCTCCAATCAATTTAGCTGCTGAAATAGATGATAATGTATCTCTTGCAATAAGTGGATTAATAATTCTAGTAGTTCCTTTACTTAAAGATCCTAATATGATAGCTCGGTGTGTGTAGCTCTTACTCGGGGGTACTTTTAGGCTTCCAGAAATAAGTGATGGTTTAACTTTTGTTTTAATCATCAACTTTCATCTTTGCTTTATCATTATTAATTTCAGTGCGCAAAATGTTTCCATTAAAATCAGATAAGCTTCTACAGATGTCCTGAATATTATCTTTATTGCATATAATTACCGTCGCAGGTCCAGTGCCTGATAGACCTGCTGCGTATGCCCCATTCGATATTGCTTGAATAGCTATTTTTGGATCGAAACCTAAAGCAGCAGAATAAAGTAGTCCATTCAAAGTCAAAGCTTCAAAATATTTTCCATTATTCGTTATCCCAAATATCTCATTTGCATAAATTTTAAATTTTTTCAGCATCTCGACGTCAATATTTTTTTTCTCGAAACGTTGATCAGGTACATGAATTACAACTTTAAGTCCTTTTTGTCCCTCTTCTCTTTTAATAAGTTTCATATTTATGTTATCAGTTATGCAGTATCCTCCAAAAAAACTTGCACATGCATCATCAAACGCTCCAGTTATGGTCACTCCTGCTTCAAGTGATGCCTGGACACCACATTCTAATACCTCAAAATTGTTTAATCTTTTTCCAGTAGCTGCAAGTAATGCGAGAATAATTGCGTTCGAAGAAGCACTAGAACTCTTTAGGCCCCTAGATATCGGTATATCTGATCTAGTTCTAACAATTGCTCCTGCTTTTTTCCCTATAATCTGGTCAATGGTTTTTCTGATTATTATTTTGGTTGCAATTAAATCTCTATCTGTGTATTCAACTCCATCCATGTAGACAAATATCTCGTTGTCTTCAATTATTTCTACCTCCGCCTTAACTTGAAGCTTTACTCCTAATGAACAACCTAAGCCTCCTGCTATTGCATTTAGAACTGAAATCGCACCGTGTGCCTCTCCTTTTCCCTTCATTTATCAAATAACTCCTAAATTCTTTTTTAGCGCCTTTAGCATTACTTTTTTAGGCGCTTTATTTCTTGTCCATATTTCAAAAGCTTTTGATGCTTGCTCTAAAAGCATATGATATCCTGGAATCGTTGTAGCACCAACTTTATCTGCATCTGTGATCAATTTACTCTTCACTGGCCTATAAACCAAATCATATACTACCATATCATCTCTTAGTAATTTCTTAGGTACAATTGACTCATCTATTTGAGGCGACATGCCTACTGGTGTAGCATTTACAAGTAGATTAGTCGAGATCAGAGATGCCGCTAAATTACTATAATTCAACTCTTTGATCTCTAAATCTTCTTTATTTCTGACCATTTCCCGGAGTTCAGGCATTTTTCTTTTCGACCGATTTAGAACTGTAATTTTTTGACAGCCTTCTTCATTTAACGCATTTATACAAGCAAGCGCCGCTCCGCCTAGTCCTAAGATCACCGTTTTGATTTTTTTGATCTCAATACCTATTTTCTTTATCGGGGCGATAAACCCTATAGTATCTGTATTATGTCCAATGCTATTTTCTGACTCAAACGATATAGTATTAACTGCTCCAATTTTTTTTGAATTCTTATCTAATTTGTTTAGAAAAGGGATGATCTTTTTTTTATATGGTGTTGTTATGTTTAATCCTTTGAATCCTAGGGTCTCAAACCCTCTAAATGCTTCTTTTAACTTTGCTGGGTGCACGTCTAAAGCCAAATAAATTGCGTTTATTCGTAATTCTCTGAAAGCTGAATTGAATATTGATGGTGAGGCAGTATGTCCTATTAAATGTCCCACTACTGCGTACTTCTGTGTTGATGAATTAATTTCAAATTCTGATTGTTTCATATATGTCTATCATCTCCTGTGTTGTAACTTGTCCCTTTGAGACAATTGACTTCTTATCTAAGGCTGCATATGTAAACGGCGCTCCTATTAATGGGCTAAGAATTCTCGTGATTAGCCCTAATTCTCCCATACAAAAAGATATTATCTTCCCTTTTGGAAAATGTTTAATCAATTTCAGAGCTGTAACATTATCTCTAAATTTAATTGCTGTTGTAACAATTTTAGCAATATTTCCTATCTTTAAGGCTCTTTTTGCAGATCTTTCCAATAATTGGAAGTCTGGTGTTGACACAAAGTTGTGTTGTGACACAATCTTAGTAATTTCAGTGTTCGACTCAATCAAATCTTTGACAATCGATTTACTAATGGATTTAAGTTCAATATCTATATAGCCTGGTTTAAGATCTAACAGTTGATAAAATGTGGCCAGTCTTTCTTTTTCTGTACCATTAAAAAATCCTCCTTCCCATCTTGGCCTTAATGTAAAGATACATTGCTTTGAATAATTTCCAAGAATTTCGCCAAGTTTATTAATTCGAATTTCTGGAAGATAGTCTAGTCGTAGTTCAAAAATTTGTGCACCCAATTCTTTGGCATTAACTAATTGGCTTTTAAGACTCTTAATGTTTGCAACTTTTATGGAAACGCATATTTTAGCTGATTTTGTATGCAAACCTAGTTCATCTATTTTTCTAGAACGAATTCTTCTATCTCTGTGCCAAAATGCCTTCCTGAACTGGACGCAATTTTCACCTGAACCTCATCTCCAACTTTTAGCTCTGTAACCGATACTATCCCCCTTTTTTTAATTATAAACCTAATTGTTTCCGCGTTTTGTACCAATATACTTCCAATGGCATTATCTATTTGTCCTTTGATGAATGTTAAAGGTCTTCTTTCTATTTTAATCCTGCCAACGATTGAAATTCTTGATTTTCCATTTCTATTTATTGTCAGAACTTTATCCCCTGATTCTAATTCTGATAGATATTTTGTTCGCCCATCTGGCATTAAGATATAGCTATTGATACTGCCCGCATTAACTCTAAAAGGTCTAGGTGATGTAAATTGGGAGCCAATTGACTCATTATGTATTAAGAAGAAAAAATTAGATTGATTTCCAATCATTAATCCTTCACCTAATTGAAGAATTGAAGATGTGTCTATGCAAGCTCTCTCTCCAACACCCACGTCTTTTATCTCCAATATTTTTGCAAATTGCAGATCTATGAGTTCAACACTAGAAAAATATTTCATAGCTTTTTTCACATCCTCTATGTTTGTTGTTTTGAGTATTACTCCGTCAACTCCCCTCTCAAGAACTGAAAAAAGTGTATCAATTTCAGAAACAACGCTTGTATGTGCAAAAATCTTTGTGTTAGTTTTATGGATTTCAGCTATAATGGTTTCAAGGGGGATAATCTTCCAGTCTCCTGTCTCAACAATAAGAAAGTCTGCGCCTTTCTTTGCTGCTTCCAGTATCTTATCAATATCCTTCTTTTCTGAGATCATCTTTTGAAAAATAAATGGTTTCTTTTTCTTTTTTTCAATGGATGTTATTAATTGATGTGATGATGACTTGTCTTTCAAGAATGATAGGTTCGATGCGCTCAACCCATTTGGTTGACTACAGAGGAATTTGGTCGCTCCTAAATTAGCCGCTTCTAATACAAACTTTCTCAGCTCATCTTTCGAGATGAGTGGTTCAATGATTAGCTCTTTTTTTTCATTCAGTGTTACTCACTACTTTAATTGCCTCGTCCACAGTTTTTCCCTCAAGAACTACAAGTCGAAGTGCTGTAGATATCCCTTGTGGGTCTTTATGTTGGAATACATTTCTTCCAAAAGTGACCCCCGAAGCTTTAGCTCTCATCGCGCCTTCGGCCATTTCCAATATTCCGCGATCTGTGTTAACCTTTGGTCCACCAGCTATAACTATTGGCACGGGTGATCCTTTAACTACTTCCTTAAAAGAATCTGACGTACCCGTGTAGACTGTTTTAACTATATCTGCTCCTGCTTCTGCTCCAATTCTAGCTACATGAGCTACCGTTTCAGGATTTTGCGGGTTCTTGATGTTTTCTCCTCGAGGATACATCATAGCGATTAATGGCATGCCCCATAAATCACATTCATCCGAAACCATCCCTAATGTTTGAAGCATTTCTGGCTCATCTTTACATCCTATATTGATATGAACTGACACTGCATCAGCGCCTAGTCTTATAGCTTCATCCACGCTCCCAATCATAATCTTACGATTAGGCGAAGGCCCCAATTCAGTACTAGCTGAGAGGTGCATAATCAAACCGGCGTTGGGGGGCTTTGACAAAGTCTTGATTATTCCTTTTTGGATGAGAATTGCTGTTACGCCTCCTGCATCTATTTTATTTATTGTTTGATGAATTTCATCTAATCCTTTTATTGGTCCGCTGCTAATGCCATGATCCATTGGGATACACAGCATCTTATTATCTCTCATAATTCTTGATATCCTAATTTTTTTTCCAATCATCTTTTCTCTTCTCCAACAATATCTGACGCAAAAAGCGTTTTTTTAAGCAATTTCAGTGATTTATCTCTATCTGATTCCAAAACAAATACTCGAATAGAAGAGCTCACTGTTACTATCCCAAAAATATTTATTCCATTCTTTGCTAATGGCTGCGTAACTTTCTGAATTAAACCGGGGCTTGTCTCCAGAGCTGGTCCTTTTATCGCAATCATAACTAAATCATCAAAACTGCTAACAGCTTTCCCAAACTTAGTATTCACTATGTGCGAATGAAGTCGGCGTAGTATCTTCTTACCTCCTATTACATAAATAACCATTGATTTAAGTTCAGATCCAACTGAAACTACTTTTCCACCAGCTTCGGATACCACTTTTAGTAGACCTCCTAATTGGTGATGAGCGTCTCTTGTTAATCCAACAATTGTTACCATAGTTGCCTGTTCATGTAATGCCTCAACATTCAAGTCCGAGATGGCTTTTCCATCTATAACTGTTCCTGAACCGTCTGAATCGAGGCCTAAAATTCGAATTTTAACATGTTCATCTTTATACCGAATAGCTTTATGGTGTAGAAATTTAGCTCCACCTACACTCAAAGCGAGCGCTTCTTCGGAGTCTAGAGCGCTTAACGGCATTGCGTCTTCAACTTTATCAGGATCACTGGAAAACACTTTGTCTACATCTTTAATTAAGATTACTTCCTTTGATTTTAGCATTCTTCCCAAGAGAACGGCTGTTGTATCACTACCTCCTCTTCCTAGGGTCGTAATTTTTCCATCAAGTGATTTACCAATAAATCCGCATATTATAGGGACTAAACTTTTCTTAAGTAGTGGTAATATCCTCTCTGAAACAAGTCTCTCAGTCTCAGAAATTATTGGATTAGCATCCAAGTGCTTTGAATCTGTTATTATTGGCCAATAGCTTGAATCTGGGTCTACAACTACTGGTTCTAAGCCACTGGCTTTTAGAGCAGCTGCAAAAATCCTGGCACTTGTTCTCTCTCCCATTGAAATGATATTATCTATGTATTCTGGCGGTGCATCAGGACTAGTATTGCGCGCCATTTTAAAGAGGTTGTCTGTTACTCCGCCAATTGCTGATACTACAACTGATACTTCTATTCCTTTATCTTTAAATTGTTTTACCTTAATTGCAGCTTTTGACATTGACTTTTCATTTTCAAGAACTGAACCGCCAAATTTTAGTACTATGTTTTCTAACATTTTAACATTATTCCCCTGATTGAAAATTGATTATAGTTATCACCCTTCTAGTTATAGTTCCCTTAATAACTGGGGTAATAATTGGTTCTAACTTATTGGGCTTTATTGTAGAAGCTGAAAAAGCCCTCACTTTCGTGCCTATAAAGGCAATCGCCTGTCATATTCCACTCCGCCTCTGCAATTGAATAACAAATAATCGTATTTAAACATTCTTTCATTTTTTTTTAACAAAATTACATCTCATATAGATAATGTAAGAAATAAATATCTGTTTGTTTCTAAACAATAATATGCCTCTATGTTTTGTTATGATTAATGCGGAACTGGGTTCAGAGAAAAGCCTAGTCGAAAAAATCCGAAAAATTGAAGGAGTTATTGAAGTCAATGAAGTATATGGAGTATACGATATAGTAGTACAGATTGAGTCCAACTCCATGGATCGGTTGAAAGATGCCATTTCAAGAAATATTCGAAGTCTAAATGGTGTACGTTCAACTTTAACAATGGTTGTAATCACCTAATTATCATTTATCCGATAATTATTCGATTCAATTAATAATGTTAGCTTATTTTATTTGGTGATATATTACCGCTTGACTCTAAGCTTTTTTAATTCACTTGGGAAAAGATTAGAAGAATTTCATCCTTTGGATAATAATGATGTTAAGATGTATACTTGTGGCCCTACTGTTTATGATTTCGCTCATCTAGGTAACTTCCGCACATTTGTTTTCCAAGATCTATTAAGAAAATATCTTAAATATAAAAAATATAATGTTTACCAAATTCAAAATATCACAGATGTCGATGATAAAACGATTAGGGGTGCCCAAATCAAAGGAATTAAATTAGATGAATTCACCTCTAAATATTCTAACTCTTTTTTTGAAGACATATCTACTCTCGGTATTGAAAAAGCAGAGGTATATCCAAGCGCCACAGATTATATTCCTGATATGGTATCTCTTATAAAACGACTTATGAATAAAGGTCTGGCGTATGAATCTAAAGGTTCAATATATTTCCGAGTTGCCGCTTATCCTGAATACGGGAAACTGTCTCAAGTGAACAGCAGTCATATTCAACCCGATACACGAGATAAAAATGATCAATATTCAAAAAAAGATGTTCAAGACTTTGCTTTATGGAAAGGCTGGACCAAAGAAGATGGAGATGTTTATTGGGAAACAGCAATTGGTAAAGGCAGACCTGGTTGGCATATAGAATGCTCAGCTATGGCTTTAAAGCATCTTGATGATTCATTTGATATCCATTCAGGAGGAATAGATCTGCTTTTTCCGCATCATGAAAATGAGATAGCTCAGTCTGAAGCAGCTACCAGTCGCCCTTTTGCAAAATATTGGCTTCATTGCGAGCATCTCCTTGTAGATGGTCAGAAAATGTCCAAGTCTATGGGCAACTATTATACGCTTAGGGATCTTCTTTCAAAAGGATATAATCCAAAAGCTATCCGCTATCTTCTCTTATCATGTCATTACCGCGCACAACTTAACTTCACTTTTGATGCTTTAACTCAAGCGAATAACTCTGTGACAAGAATAAATGATTTTTTGAAGAGATTAGAGAACACTATTTTTAAATCAAAAGATTCGATCTTAGAAAATCTAACTTTAAAAACAAAAAAATTATTCGAAGAACGCATGGATCATGACCTTAGCACCCCTGAAGCTTTATCTGTTATCTTTGACTTTATTAGAGAATCAAATCGAATAATTGATGAGAATAAGGCATCAGCTAAAGGATTAAAGTCTGCTCGCGAATTAATATTAGCATTTGATTCAATATTCAGTGTTATTACATACTCTGATACTGATCTGGATCCAAATCTACGCGCTCTAATAATAAAGCGCGAAGAAGCGAGAAAGAAGAAAGACTGGGCAACATCCGATAATCTAAGAACTGAACTTCGTAAAAGAGGAATAAATCTTGAGGATTCTCCAGATGGAGTTATATGGCACCGAATAGATTAAACTTATCGAGTTTCTTAATTTATATTCTTTCTTACCTGTTATTACCGTTAACTCTTTTTTTTGCTTGATGAGATAATTGATAATATGTCTCTATCTTTGAGTTCATAATCACTGGGCAATCTAATTCCACTACGTGCGTCAACTGCGTATAAAAGTCCCTTTGCTAAATCTGAGTGAATAGCTTCTGCTAAATCTGTAACTTTATCACCTGACGGTAAAAGGAAGACATCCGGTAAAACATTACCTCTTTTATCTGCAAAGTGTGCTGCATCTGATACCGGGTACACTGTATTCATCCTTAGTAGTTTGAAAACTGCTATATTTATTGCAAATTGTACTCCCGTTCTCATAAATTGTCCTAGAATTGTTCTCTGTATATAGTCGAGCGCCCATTTTTGTTTATCGTTCAGATTAGATCTTCCTGATATCTGAAATCTTTCTTCTCCGGGTCTATACAAAATAAGTCCTTTTTCACTTGCTCTCCGCAGGGTCAATTCAGCCTCTGCGCTTGCTGGAACAACAATCATGTCATGGTATGCGTCTTGAACTCGCTTGAAGTTTTCAGTAGATGTGTGTAAATCCATTTTATTTGCAATTATTAACGTTGGTTTAGAGATGTCCCTTAAAACCCAACTAAATTCCAAGTCTTGTTTATCAGTCCAATTTTCAAAATGTTTTGCGTCTAGGTTGGTTTCATTTAAAGCATCTCTAATATGTTTCCCCTTAACTCCTATTCCCATAAAGACTTCACTCATCGCCTTGTCAATTGAAATGTCGCCTCTTAAATTTCGGGATATCTTGTCTCTGTTACCCTCCAAGAGTCTTAGATACCACATTGCTAACTCCTCTTCTATGTCTCCAATATCTGCAACGGGATCTCCTGAACCCGGTTCGGTAATTTTACCCTCCATATCTATGCTGCCTGATGTATCGATAACATGTAATAGGACATCAGATTGAGCGGCGGTTGCAAGAAATTGTGTTCCAAGCCCTTTCCCCCTAGATGCTCCTTTAATTAGACCCGGAAGGTCAGTTATCTCAACGGGAATCAATCTCCATCCGTCTTTACATTCTGAGTTCTTAGGGTTGTCTTCTATATGGAACTCTTTGTGAACACAAAGCGTTATAGCTGAAGCTGCGCCTGAATTCGGCGCCTTTGTTGTAAACGGGTAATTCGAGATTTCAGAAGATTGAAGTGTAGATGAATTAAAAAAAGTTGTTTTGCCTGTATTAGTCTTTCCTATTAACCCAATTTTCACCCTCAAAATTATCATATTATACTTAGATCATTATGCTTTTAAATATAATCTTTGAAGGCTCAATATTAAACTATTAAGATAAATCGGTTGGCTGCCTAATGGAATACAAAATCTTCAGATCCAAAAATGGAATTCAAATACAATATGATGGGAAAACAATTCTTCTAGACCCTAAGCGTCAAGCTGACGCAGATCTTATTTTTATCTCCCATGCTCACCTCGATCATATGCATGTTCCCTCCATTAACTCAAACATTTTGGCTTCAAAAGAAACCGCGTTTCTAGCCCTTAAACGTGGATATAATCTTGGTAATATTCAAAAAGAATCAAACATCTTCAAAATGTTTGACTCAGGGCATATTCTCGGCTCTAGGTCTTTGCTTATTGATAATGAAATATTTTACACAGGTGACTTCTCTCTTAGATCCCGCGGATTCTTGAACAAAGGCGTGGCTGTAAAATGTCATACTTTAATTATTGAGACTACTTTTGGTAACAAAGATTATGTTTTCCCAACAACCGCTGAGATCCTAGAGCACACTAATAGGCTGATATCTGATTTATTTTCAAGAGGTATACCTATAGTTCTAATGGGATATCCTCTCGGTAAAGCCCAAACAATAACTCACTTTTTTTCCAGCTGGGATCCCATTTACTTTCACGATTCTGTTGCAAAGATGAACCAAGCACACATAGAATTAGGAATTGATATTCAAAACAACTTTCAGCTCTTTAATGAGGCTAAAAAAGATGGGTTGTTAGAAAAGAAACCATGGATTCTAATAGCGCCAATGCATACAAGCAGAACGTCTTTCATCCAAGAACTAAGGGAAAAATACGGTGCAAAAACCGTTGCTTTCTCAGGATGGGGTGTTAAAAACGGCTACAAATATTCAAGAAATGTTGACTATAGTATCCCCTTGAGTGATCATTGTGATTATCCTGACCTCATTAAACTAGTTAAGCAATGTTCTCCTGAAAAAATATACACAGTACATGGATTTGCTGATGAATTCGCAGTAGACCTTCAAAAAGAAGGATATGACGCTGCACCTCTTAATCTTCAAAAATCTATGGACTATTATATCAAGAATTAATTGGACTAATATCATGTTTCGAATTAATAATTCAAGAATAAAATGAACGTCTTCACTCCAAAATTTCCACCAAACCCAAAATAAACAAGTTATCTTAGAAGTTTTCGAGGTGAAAATATCTTTTAGTTTCCTTCTTACATTTTTGTCATTGATAAATAGTAATATAAAATCTGTTTATACTATCTATAAGTAAAATGAGGCAATAGTTTCATATACTATAGTAAAGGTGTACGTTCAGAGGGAAAAAGATGGCTTTTAGACGTTTTGGAGAAGAGATGCTTTCAGTAGTCGGGAAAAGAGTAGCGATAACTACCTCCGATGGGAAAAAATATGAGGGTGACCTTGTAGGAATAAATGAAAAACTTGATATCATCATTGATAATGCTTCTGGCGTAAATGAGGATGTATCAAAAATCGTTCTTAACGGTAGCTTCATTAAAGAAATTCGCCTTGTTGGAAAACCTTTTGATCTTCGTGCGTTAGCAGGTCGGCTAGGCAAAATCTTCCCTGGGATGATAAGACTTCGTGAAGATATAGGCGCAATAATTGTTATGGAGAAAATCAAGGTTACAGAACAAGGTGTGGTCGAAGGATCAGGTTTGGCCGTTGAAAAAGTAAAGGCCGTTTATGAACAATTTATGAGGGAGACTGCAAAACCGAAATCTGAATCTTAAACCTAAATATATCAAACCTAAACCAATCTCCAAATCTATTCAATCGTTGTTCTAACTTCAAAAATTAAGTGCTTAATGTTGAATAGAAAAAATGGCACTTTCGAAGTTAAGAAAACAGACCTATTAGGGCGAATAGGCCAACTGCATACTAAAAGTGGGATAATTCAAACTCCTGCACTTCTTCCAGTTATCCATCCAACTAATCAAGAAATACCTCCCAAGAAAATAAAACAGATAGGATACGATGCCGTAATCACAAACGCCTATACTACCTGGAAACAAATAGGGGAAAAAGCATCCCAGATTGGGATACACAAAATAATTGACTTTAACGGTGTAGTGATGACTGACTCAGGTGGGTATCAAATCTTAGAATATGGTGAAGTTGAAGTCAATCCTGTCACAATGGCAAAATATGAGGAATCTATTCAAACAGATATAGCTGTAATTCTAGACCATCCAACAGGATTATCTTCCAGACGCGATTATGCAAAGAAGACTATCCAAAAAACTTTAGATGCTTCACTTCAAACTTTGAAGATAAAATCTAATCCTGAAATACTTTGGGTTGGTCCTATTCAAGGAGGCAGACATCTTGATCTGGTCGCTCAAAGTGCGATCCAGGAATCAAAACTAAATTTTGACATATTTGCTCTTGGCAGCCCAACCGAGATAATGCGTAATTATGACTTTCAGCTATTAATGAAGATGATATTCGCTGCTAAATCAAATATTCCGTTAGATAAACCTCTACACTTATTCGGAGCTGGTCATCCTCTGACTATGCCATTAGCTGTGGGATTAGGTTGTGACTTATTCGATTCAGCTTCATATATCTTATATGCTCGAGAGGATAGATATTTGACAAATGGCGGAACAATTAGACTTGAGACACTAAAATCGTTGCCCTGCTCATGTCCTATTTGTGTTCAATATACTGCATCTGAACTAAAACAAGTTGCCAAATCGGAAAGAATAAATCTTATAGCTTTTCATAACCTTTATGTCCTCAAAGCGGAAATTCAATCCATCAGACAAGCAATACATGATGGACGTCTTTGGGAACTTATAGGTGCAAAAGCCAGAACGCATCCAAAACTCTGGGCTGCCTTCAAATATCTGACAAGCATTTCAAAAGGGCTAGAAGATGGTACGCCTATTTACAAAAAAAAAGCCATCTACTTATTCTCAAAAGAAGATCTATATCGTCCTGAAGTAATCCGTCATAGAAAGAGAATAAGAAAAGATATTCAACTTTTATCTACCGGAAATCTTATTTTAATTTCAGAAATTGATCCTAAACCTTATACCTCTTTACATATCTCGAAGATGCTTTCCAATGAGGCGCAGTTTAATATTCCCAATCAGATTTTCTTTATTTCACCTATTTTCGGCCCAGTA
>CAYNJB010000008.1:0-17436 GCA_964397515.1 uncultured Nitrosopumilales archaeon
CTTTTGAAGGCGTAGACCAATCTGGTAAAAAAACACAGTCTAAACTATTAGTTAAACGTCTAACTAAAGAAGGATACATGAAATTTGATGTATTGTAAAATGCTTCTCCAGATGCATGGCAAAGTGCTGCATGCTGATCAAAAATTGCTGCATCGTCAAGCTTTGATTTCATCATCAGAACTTTTTCTTTAGTAGGCTCAATGACAGCATCTAATCGACGAATAACAGTCATCGGTAGGATGACATCACGGTATTTACCTCTAACATAATGGTCGCGCAATACATCATCGGCAATCCTCCAAATAAAATTTGCAATCCAAGAGAGTCAACTTGAAGCATGGAATATTTCCTGATTCTTCATCGGGCTCATGCCGATTGGATTCAGATGTCCAAGCTACATCTACAATATGACCTACTTACCATATTAGTCACAAGAGCTAGCTATACGCAGGTGTGGGCGAAAGCCGTGTAATAAGTGAACTTGAAATTTCTATGGATTCGACTTCTGCGTTTTTAAAAAAGCGGTGAGTGCTAGTATACAGGTCTCAATGCCTCCGCAAGGCATCGTTATTGTTATCGCCTCAATCACCTGTTCCTTCGTTGCTCCAGCCTTAATCGCCTCATTGGAATGATATTGTACTCCTGAAAAGTTCCGCAAAGCAGAAGTTACCGCAGTATAAATCAGCTGCTTCGTCTTGCAATCTAACGAAGGACCGCTTAGAACAGCCTCTGTTAGCTTTCCAAATGCTTTACTTAACTCTGGCATTTCACTTTCAAAGTTCTTCAACAATTCCATACCGTCTGGAATATACGACATATCCACTACATTTCCATATATCTTTATGCAAATATATAATAGTTGTTATAAGTTCGTCACAGCTCCGCAACAGCTAAACACAAGCTCGTTCTAGCAACCATTTGTATCACGAGCCCATTAGACTGAGTCCTAAAGATGGTTTTCAAGTCGGTTAGGAATGCTTAATAGATACAATAGACAAGTTTTCAATCATTAACAGCTAATAGGATATGAAGAAGATGGTAAGACTTGGAATGATATTAGACCTCCAGAGATGTGTTGGGTGTGGCTCCTGTGTAATAGCCTGTAAAGCCGAACAGGGAACTCCTCCAAACATCCTTTTCGCTAGAGTTCTGTACGACGAAGTTGGAAAATATCCTAAGGTCACTCGAGTATTTTTTCCTATGCTTTGTTTTCATTGTAAGAATCCGCCATGCATGACAGTCTGCCCTACCAAGGCTATTTACAAACGTCCTGATGGAATAGTTCTGATAGATCCAGAGAAATGTGGAGGACACCAGTCGTGTGTTGCAGCCTGTCCATACAATGCGATCTCCCCACCCACTAAAAAAGTTCCTTATTATCCAGAAGGTCCTACACCCTACGAAGTTCTGAAGCAGAAAAACTGGAATGAGAAGGTTGCTACTAAATGTACTCTCTGCTATCATAGAGTTGATCAAGGCTTTGAACCTGCGTGTGTGGTCATATGCCCCTGCAAAGCTAGGATATTTGGAGATCTTGATGACTCTCATAGTGCGCCATCAATGTACCTTAAGACTAGAGGGCTAAAGGAAGGTGTTCCTCCCGTACGTCCCTTGGATAAAGGATTTCCTATTCTTCCTGAGAAAGAAACTCAGCCAAGCGTATTATATGTGCGCTAAACCTCTGGCTTTGAATGCCGTAGACAAACCATAAGATAGGCAAAGCAACAGGCTCTAAGAGGCTGTGAACTCAGGATAAAACTTATCTTTTGTATAATCAATCATACTTGAGCGCTTATATTCTGCTGGGATCCCCTTCTTGATTAATTCTGCTCTGAATCTTTCAAAGAACTTAAGGTATGGTGCTGCGCCTGCATGGATAAACCTGGTGAAGGGCATGGATATTACTGATGCGGCTATGAATGCCAAGTGGGCTCCGTACAGAGCAAAACCCAAAGTTAGTTCAGGTTCTATCGACCCGTAGAGGGTCGTCAAATAACCTGTTCCTACAGCTAAACAAAGTACTCCAAGAAAAGCTGGGTCAACATACGAACCTGATACCTCATTCTTAACTTGAAGATATCGTACTAGGGCAATTAGCCCACCTATAAGGATAGCCACCATTCCACCTTTGTTGAGCATCCATAAGAGATTCAGGGGTGGTGTTGAGCTTACTTCAGGCCCTATAAAATATGAGGTCATGGCACCTAAGAAGATCACAATTGCGCCCCAGAAGATTAGGGTATGTTTAAGCCAACGCAACTTATGTGTACCAAACAAAGGGCTCAAGGCAAAGACATCAAAGATAAGTGTCTGTAATAATATCTTAATCTTGAGTTGAAGTTCAAGGCCTTCTATCGCCTTATCTAGTGTGTTGGGTATAGATTGACGATGCAATCTGTTTATCCTAAATATGAACCAAAGCACAATAGGTATTGTTAGGTAAAGAGCATATCTGCAGACCAAAAAATGTCAGTTATTTAACTCATGTTGGTGTATTAAAGATTTACGTTATTCTGAGTTGCGGCCAGTATTAGACCGAGTCTGCCTGAATTCTGATAAGCTTGATAAGACCTATTAGTATGATTATCTTGAATACTAAGATGATTGACGATGTTGGGCGGATACATGGGTAAAATAATAAGAGTTGACTTGACTCGCGGAATTATCAAAAAGGAGGAATTATCTGAAGAACTCAAAAGTAAATATCTAGGTGGATACGGAATTGCAAGCAGGATACTCTACGATGAGGTTCCACCGTGGGTAGGCGCACTTGATCCCGCTAACAGACTGATTTTTAGCACAGGACCTATTACCGGCACTATGGCTCCTACTGCTGGCAGACATACAATTGTAACAAAGTCACCGCTGACAGGATATTCTTGTGACGCTAATGCAGGTGGGTATTGGGGCGTTGAGTTCAAGTTCACAGGGCATGATATAATAATCATAACGGGCAGGGCAACAAATCCTTCTCTAATTTCAATACGGAATGATGATGTTGAAATTAAAAGTGCTCAAGACTACTGGGGAATGAATGCTAGAGCCGCAGATAGGGCAATCCGCAGTGATATGGGTGAT
Source organism: uncultured Nitrosopumilales archaeon (assembly GCA_964397515.1). Taxonomy (GTDB): domain Archaea; phylum Thermoproteota; class Nitrososphaeria; order Nitrososphaerales; family CAYNJB01; genus CAYNJB01. The sequence continues at coordinate 3,079 of CAYNJB010000008.1, forward strand.
AAAAGAACAAGGGTGGCCTGTATTGGTCAGGCTGGAGAGAACCTTTCCAGAATATCGGGTATTATGAGCGACGATGCTGGGAGATGCGCAGCTAGAGGTGGAGTAGGTGCAGTTATGGGCTTTTTCAACCTAAAAGCTGTGACAGTGGCAGGTGATAACAAAGTATCTGTGAGTCGGCCCGATGAATTGAGAAATCTTTCAAAGACAATGACAGAAAATGCTAAGAATAATCCAAATGCTCAGAATTTTAGCAAGGGAGGAACTCCAGGTTTCTTCGAATCTATTTGGGCCTTAGGGGACGTTCCTGCGTATAACTGGTCTAGAAACGACTACGGAGGTAATGGTGATCCAGGGGTGCGCAAAATAGCATATCCGGGAGGATATGAATCCATCCTAAAGAACACTAAAACATGCTATGTGTGTCCAGTTTCCTGCAGAAGAGAAGTTTCTGTAGAATCTGGGCCATACTCAACGGGAGAAATTGTTGAGGGCCCTGAGTATGAAACTATGTCCATATTCGGACCGAATTGCGGGATAGACGACATTCAGGCGATATCGAAGCTCAACGATCTCTGCAATATATATGGGATTGACACAATTTCATGCGGTGCCACGATATCATTTGCCATGGAATGCTTTGATAAAGGAATTATCACTAAAGAAGATACAGGAGGATTTGATCTAAAATTCGGTAACACTGATGCAGTGATTGAGATGGTCCACAAAATCGCTAAGAGGGAAGACTTTGGAGATATGTTGGCTGACGGATCAAGGAGAGCAGCCGCAGCTATTGGAAAGAGTGCTGAAAAATATGCAATGCATGTCAAAGGCCAAGAGATTTCTGCACATGATCCAAGAGCGGCACAATCACAGGGGATCATTTATGCAACTTCCATTACAGGCGCAAGGCATAATGAAGGCTTTACATTATTTCTTGAACTCGGTGGATGGCAAGGCTCCGAACTCCCATATCCCAATATTGGAGATAGGTTCTCGACCGAAGGCAAAGGAATTGTAGCAAAGATACAGCAAGACTGGAGAACATACTACAATGCAGCAGGATTCTGTGGATTCGCAGATCTAGGAGGAGGATACCCTAAGGAGAGTGATTTTGTAAAGATTCACTCAGCTGTAACGGGACAAGACGTTTCTCTTGCAAACGCACTTCTATATGGTCAGAGAATATTCAATTTGAGGAGAATTCTCAATATCCGATATGGATGTACACCCCAAGAAGATACGCTGCCTCAAAGATTTCTCGAGTCAAATGAAGCACGAGGCATTGTAAAACTAAACCAAACACTTCCCCAATACTATGAGGCAAGAGGCTGGAATCCCACTACAGGTAAACCTAGACGAGAAAAGATCCGAGAACTCGGGCTTGAAGACATAGCAGCTGACTTGTAGCCTCAGTAGCAGGAAGGTGTCGCCTCAGTGTTCAGCGAAAAACGATTTGTCTGATCTAAAACCGTCTATTCGCGTCAACCATGTCAAGGACGTCAACCCTTTTCCATATTTTATGTTCACCGGACGAATTACCAGCAAGCAGGTGAGTGAGATTCTGGGTTAAAAGATAATTCCAAAGAAATAGATATAGCCCTTAACGTCTGACTAGGAATTTCCCATTTGCTGGTCCGACTAGCTCCCATCCGTCGTTTAGGTATGCGACAAGCTCCTTCTGGGAGACTATGTTGTGTTCTCTTTTCTCCCTTCTTATCTTGATCTCATCTTCAAATAGCTTTAAAGTCTCCTTAGGTTCTAGGGTACGTTTTTCTTCTCTTTCCTTGGCTATCTTGATCTCCAATAGATCTATACCCAACAGGGACTTTGCGATTGTCTTAAGAGTCTCCAGCTTCGCTTCCTGCACAACTGCTGTTTGCTCTATCTGAGATACAGTGCCCAAGTGAGGTTCACTTGCTTTGATCGCCTTCCTCATGCCCTCGATCATATTCGGAGGCAGAACACCTTTGTTGGTGCTGTATGTTGCCTCTATATCGCCTTTGTGTCCAGCTATGAACTGCAGATAAGGGTGAGAGATCTTCCCCTCACTTTCAGCAATGATGAGATGTGTCTCCGCATACACTCTGAGGACATATGGTCGTTTCCATACACCAGCTCTTCTCATGGACACCCGTATCAGGTGAGTGATTTTTCGTGTAAGCATGAACTTCTTCTCAGCTGTTTTAGCTCTCTCATGAGCAATCACTGGAGAGTCATGTTTGAGGACTTCCCCTCGTCTAATTCTTTCCTCAAGATATTCCTTTAGATGGGTGCAGCCCTCATTGATCAGAAACGTAAAATACTTGCGACGCGTCTTGCTCAGGGGAGATCTGACTGTAATAATAGTAGGTTTCTTTTCAAAAGTAACTTTTCCTTCACTTATCTTCAACTCCGGAATGTCCTTTAGCATAAGACCATCAGATCCATCATGATTTCCTAAGACTTCAGGTCGAAGATCGGCGAAGGCAATAAGAGATTCCGCCACTTTCACCCGTAGAGGCGACGTTCGAAAAATTCTAGCTAGTTCCTCTTTAGTCGTCGCACCCTCATTTTCGATTGTAGGCGTTGCTTCAGAGTTCTTGATCTTAATTCGCCTTGTAAGAGTGACATCGTTATATCTAAGCCAGTTTTTCACAGCCTTCAAAATGCCTTTGATGTAGCCTGGAGCCTTCTTTTCAGACTCAAGCCTCGTAACAAGATCTTCAAGAGAATCCTGTAATTCCTTCATGTTCTTCTTAGATAGTTCCACTAAACCGCGGGGACTTTTGGCGAGCAGTTCACAGGCTCTTCCAAGCCGCCTCAAAGATACCTCCGCAGTGATCGGGCTACCTCTCTCAAGATTCCTTATCCACCTAGCTATATCTGGATCAGAAAGATAAGAAGCATACTTTGAAGGAGCTTTACTCTTCTTTGACAACCCAACTAATGTTAATCATTAACCCAGATATAAAGGTATCTGCACTTAAATAAGAGCGGGCCCGTAGGGATTCGAACCCTAGATCTCCGGCTCCGAAGGCCAGCGCCTTATCCATGCTGGGCTACGGGCCCATCACATAGATTACATTCTCTGATAATTAGATGTTTGGCTGACTTATTTTGCTGGGTCAGATATTATACGTGATAGGTTACGAATGTACGGCGGTCTGATCACTCCTTTGTCTGTTATCAAAGCAGTTATCAGCTCTGGCGGTGTTATATCAAACGCTGGGTTCATCACCCTTATTCCCTTCGGCGCTATTCTTCGCCCCCTTATGTAAACGACTTCGAGTGGACTTCTTTCCTCTATCTCAATATCACTTGGGTTACTTATCATGTCAAAGCTAGACCTAGGTGCGGCTACGTAGAACGGTATTTTGTGTCTAGAAGCTAATACGGCTAATTGATATGTGCCTATTTTGTTGAAGACGTGGCCTGTTTTTGTTACTCTATCCGCTCCTACGATGATTTGGTCAACCATCCCCTCGCTCATAAGATATCCTGGCGCTGTATCTGATATTATCGTCACATCGAATCTGTCCTCCCGAAGTTCGAAGGCTGTTAGCCTTGCTCCTTGGAGCGCGGGTCTAGTCTCAGGAGATATTACTTGAACACATTTTCCTCTCTCACTTGCCGCCCTTATCACTCCCAACGCTGTGCCATATCCTACTGTTGCCAATGCTCCAGCGTTGCATTGGGTGAGTACTGTATCCCCATCTCTTATGAGCTTCTCCCCAAATTTTCCGATTGATTTGCAAGTCTCAACGTCTTCGTCTGCTATTCTTTGAGCTTCTTCTATTACTGTCTCTGCTATTCTTTTATTAGGTCCCTTTGTTTTCCTGGCTTTATCTAAAATTCTCCCAACTGCCCAGCTTGGATTAACGGCTGTGGGCCTAGCTTCCTTTACAAGTTTTCCTGCTACCTCCAATTGGCTCAATAAGCTGTTGCGGTCTTTGGACTTTGAGTGATACGCTGCTAAGGCGACTCCGAATGCTGCTGCGGCTCCGATAGCCGGGGCTCCTCTTATTGCCAATCTCCCTATAGCATCAGCTACCTCCGTAGGGGTATCACAGGTTAAGTATGATAGCTTGTTTGGGAGTTTGGTTTGGTCGATCATGACAACTTTGCCTTTTCTCCACCTTACTGTCCTTTCCTCGTAGAAATTGACCATGTTACATCCTCCTAAGAGATTATGCTATTTATTAGCTATTGATCCAAAGGGTTGTATCGAAAAATCCTTAAGTTAGATGAATCCAACCCGCTAAGTTAGATGACTCAAGAGATTCCAGAGGCTATTCGAGGTCGGCTTCTAAAGAAAGGCATAGTCGTGGCTGATGGTGTATCTGTTAGCCAGCTTGAGGAAGGCGGTTATGGGGATAAAGAAAAAGGCAAGTTGTTACTGAAAGACTATGAGGCTATGTTTCTAGTCCACTCTGGAAAACTTGATATCGTTAAGAGCGGGGAAACACTATCTTTTGATTCTTTGGTGGATTACGCGTTTGAAAAAGATAATGAGGCTTGGACCCGTTTTCTGGTTTATAGAGATCTTCGAAGCCGAGGCTATGTCGTGAAAGAAGGATTCGGCTTTGGGATCGATTTCAGAGTTTATGAACGCGGTGAATATAAAAAGAAACCTGCGAAGTTCGTGATCTTTGGCTTAAATGAAGGCGGACAGAAAAAAATAAAGGATTTAGCTGAATCTATTGACGAAATCTCACGGATGGGTAAGGAACCTATTGTAGCGGTGATTGAGCGTAGAGGCGAAATAATATATTACAAGATCTCGAAAATGAGGTTCAACGGAGTTTGAGTAGCATCCGAGAATTCTTATCTCTAATTCGTCCAATAAACTCAGCTATGGTGGGATTCGCTGTAATAGTCGGAATATCGGTTGCTTCCCCTGATAAGCTCCTCTCGTTTGTATCTTTTCTCGGTTTTCTCACAGGCTTTTTTGTGTCAAGTTACTCTATGGTTGTTAATGACCGATATGACATTGAAGTTGATAAGATAAACAATCCTGATCGCCCATTAGCCAGCGGGCGAATATCTATCACCTCGGCGAATATTTTCGGGTCAGTCCTTCTGATATTGGGGCTTGCAACCGCTTTTCTTATTGGGTGGATAAATTTGGTAATTGCCTTGATCTTCGCCTTAACTGCGTTCGCTTATAACCGGTGGGTTAAAAGACATGGCATATTTGGGAATGCTCTGGTTTCTGCTTCAGTTGCCATCCCATATATCTATGGAGCTTCAGCAGTAGGCGTATTTAGCGACATTCTGGTTATCTCTCTTGCGTCCACCTCTTTCCTTGCAGGCTTGGGTCGCGAAGTTGTGAAAACAATATCTGATATTGAAGGAGACCACGTTAGACACGTACGTTCAATTGCCATCACCTATGGCTCCAAATCCGCTGCTAGGTTAACAGCTCTCTTATTTCTAGCTGCAATAATATCCAGTGTCTTACCTCTAGCGTTAAAAGTTGTTGGAATGGTTTACGCTTCTCTTGTGGCAATACCTGTTTTCATCTTTCTGTATTTATCATTGAAAATCATTAAAGATTATTCAAAGACTAACTCAATAATGGTGAAGCGAATCGCTCTTGCTGGCATGTTTCTGGGGTTAATCTCCTTTATTATAGGCGGATATTACCGTATGTGATTAGAATATGTGGGTTGAAAAATATCGCCCTAAGAACCCCTCTTTGCTTGTTGGCAATGATGATACTCGTTCTCAATTTATTTCTTGGCTGAAAAAGTGGAAAAAAGGTTCGAAGCAAGCCCTTCTTTTAGGGCCGCCTGGCATAGGGAAAACCACTCTCGTTTACGCATCAGCTCAACTATTAGGTTACACCATTATAGAACTGAACGCAAGTGATGCTAGAACGAAGGAAAAACTCAGAAAAGCCCTTGCTCCATCGATCGTATCCACTTCTGTTCTGAACGAAAAGCTTCTAATATTCTTAGATGAAGTTGACGGTATTTACGGCAGACAAGACTATCAAGGATTGGATTTTGTTCAAAGCCTCCTTAAAGAGTCTAGCATACCTGTTATTTTAGCCGCGAACTTCGAAGATAACACCAAGGTGAAAAAACTTGTCTCAAAATGTTTAACTTTTCTCTTCAAACGTGTCCCTCCTCGGCTTGTTGAGATGCTCCTGAAGAGCATAGCTTCCAGGGAAGATCTGCAAATTGAAGAATCAGTCTTCCACAGCATAGTTCTAAAAGCAGACGGAGACATTAGGGCTGCGGTAAATAACCTCCAAATGGGTTACTCAATTAAGGATGGACAAACTGCAAAACTCTTCTTTAACCGTGATCAACGCATAAGTCTGAAGGACGCCTCAAACATACTCTTCAATTCCACTAGCTCTGATGTATCATTCCACGCGTTTAGACGATGTAATTCAAACATCGAGGAAAAAATACAAGTTCTCTTCTCAAGTATCTTGAACAGCAAACTTGACCCTGAAACCTTAACAAAAGCATTAAACGCATTATCCAAAGCTGATGAACTAGCTGGGCGAATAAGGCGAACTCAAGAATGGCGTCTTCTACGATACTTTGACGAAATATTAGTGTATTCACTTATGGCTGTTCTGCCTAGAGGCGAGGTTAAATACAGCGAATACAAGTTTCCGTGGAATCTCCAGCTTCGAATCTGGAATGATTCACGGATATTAAAAGAAATAGGGCAGAAGTTGGGTAAATTGATAAACACATCGTCAAAGGAAGCAATCATTGACTATTTACCTTATTTGCTATACACTCTCAAAGACAAGAAAATGGTAGAATCTGTCTCAAAACAGCTCGCCCTAAGTGAGAGCGGTGAACGAGTTATTCAAAAAGAAATATCCAGATTAAGGAGGCCGTAAATCTTACCAATAGAGATCATAATGGGCGGCACCCTAAAGCTTCCACGTTTGGATATAGACGTGTTCAAGAAGCTTGTAAGTGAGGCTCATTTATCATATGACAAAAGTAAAGGCGTCTACAAAATATCATCCAGGACTGACATCCATCTACTAACACAAATCTTAAAAGAAACATTAAATGAAAATATTGTATTCACCATAAGATGTTCAATATGCGGGAATAGCTCCGGGTGTTCAAACTGCGGTTATCTAGCTGAATGTGATAAAACCAAATTATCTCCTGCTTGTATCTGTGAAGAATGTCTAAGTAAAAGTGACCCTTATGCCTTATACTCCGTGAATTTCGTGGAGAAAAGATTAGCCTAACATCAAAATAAAAATTTTTTTCTTAACATGGATCTGGCAACATATGCCTCTAATCATCTTATTTTGAGTGATGCGATAACGTTATTATTAGGCATGCATAATAAATTACTGAGGTAAGGCGTTTTTGACCAAAAACAGTGTTGATATATCTGAAAAGCTCAAACAATCCATCAACTACAATCAGGTATTTGAGCTTGTTAGGACCTCTGTTCAAAGAACTTTAGGCACCCGTAGGGCCGGTTTAAGCCTGATTCTAGCTGAGCTCCCTAATAATATCGGCGCATACCACGTTATGGGCTCCAACAATATCGTTATGAATAAGACTATCCTAGACCTAGTTAAAAGGCAAGCCAGATCTAATGAGGACGTCAACAGCTATATCTTTACAATACTTGCACATGAGTATCTCCACAGCTTTGGATTCACAGATGAGGCCGACGTTAAGAAAAAGGTGTATCAGGTGTGCGCGCAGAACCTCGGAGAAAGTCATCAAACTACAAAAGTGGCAACACGCCGATTTGAGGAACTCTACCCCGACTTAAAATATCTCGGCCCAGGGAAAGCTGGCAACGAATATGTTCTAGTCAAAGAGTTTGATGCAGCTGATACTCCGTATTTCAGTTAATAGAAAAACCTTAACAAACACTGTACATAATATTTAACTTAAGGAAATGGACAGTTTAGGGTGAATGTCTGAAAAGTACTGCCCGAAGTGCAATGCCCCTATTGAGCTAAAAAGGACTGGTTACGGAACTGAAGTCTCCAGTTGCAAATTATGTGGCTACAACGAAATAGCAGGGCAAACAGAGTTCAAAGAAAAAAGGGGGAATCTTGGTCAACCACGTGACAAAAAAAATATGTGGGGCTGGGAACCTTCGCTTACAATTTTTACGGTGATAATCCAACTTGTAACCGGCTCTTATCTGACTATTCTCATAACAAAATACCTATTCCCGCAATCATCTTCTCTGTCACAGACAATGCTTACCTTTCTATGGATCCCTGCAGTAATTGGTATGTTAATTTCAGTAAGCCACGGGAAAAATATTCTAACCGTCGTAAATATGTTTCGAACAGTTGGCTCGTCACAGTTAAGTCGAGAAGTGCTTTTTCTACTTATCTTCACCATATTGTTAATACTTTACCCTCTTAGAGGATTTCTAATCCCTGTCTCAACACCGTTGGTTATTCACGACATTGTGAGCATCATAACCGGAGTGGTCGCAGTTGCGTCGATGGCGCGAATATACAATCTACCATCAAGGCCATGTTGGAATCATGTTTACACTCCTATATCTTTTACCTTAACTTTGTTAATACTCGGACCGACAGCATTCTTGATGACTATGAGTTTCCTGTCCGGAAACATTCTTCTCCTTCAACCGTTTTTGACATATTCTCTAATATTCGTTGCAATATTATCACTAATCGACATATTAGCTTTCAGGGGATACCGGTTGTTTCTGAAATCAGGCGGTGACGATCTTAAAACATGTTTAGTCGAGCTTGAATCTCGGAAACATCTTCTTAAAACGAAGATTGCCTTAAGGTATATCACGATTCTTGTTGCGGTAGCATCCATATTCTCAACTTATCTCTCAACCAGTACTATAGGTATCATGCTATCGATTTGTTTTGTCGTGTCACTTTCTTGCGAAGTTATATCTCGCGCCTTATTCTATTCTACACTTGGCAGCTCAATCGGTGAACAACGTTTCCTCAAATCCATTCGAAGACTATAGCAGATCTGCTTAACGACCTCATGCTTGGTACAACAAACTTAAGTCCAGCGCAAGGACATTGGTAAGTCAATATTGGCTATTTTTTCCTCGAAATACTTTGAAAACCAATTTTAGATCGGGGACTAGTTTACTGGATCCCTAGTTTAAGGACGTCACGTAATCTTATCTGAAGCCCAAATCGGTCTTCATTTGATTTCATATACCTGTAAATCGATAACAGATTAATGATCTGACTTAGAAAAGAATATTTGCTATTAAGCTTGGACGATAGAAAACTATATACTCTGTTGTAAGATTTGAATTTACTGAGAACCTTTACCTCATATTCCTGTAAATTATCAAGATTATTAAAGAGTAGATCTGCGCATTGTAGGCTCGGAATGATCCCTTCTCCTAATAGTGAAAACACTGTTCCTATGCTTTCGCCTACTCCGACTACGTTACCCGAATAAATTGGTCTGCATAGGCTAGGCGGCAATATTCTTACCGGGCGTCCGGTTTTGCTTATGATTTCGCAAGGATATTTTTTAAGAAAGTTATCAAGCTCTAAATTATGACCTTTCTTATAGTCTCCAGCACCGATGTGTGCATATCCATCTTGAAGGGGGAAATACCAAAAATATCCTGTAAAGTTTGGGAATGGTTTAACATAAAAATCGTCGCGGGGGGTATCTTTGTATTTGACTTTGTATTGAACACAAGGTATTAGCAAATCATTCTTTATTCTTGGTAACATTGTCCTAGTCAAACCTGTTGCGTCAATTATTAGATCATACTTATTTGGAAGGTTTTCCGTTGTTATATATTCGCTGTATTTAATGTCAACAGATTTTGCCATGTCTTTAATGAACTGCTTTTTCTCGAAAGTGCATAACCCTATTAAATTTATTTTTAGTTTTCTTCCCCATAAATCGACTCTCATTTCTTTTCCTTTATGTATAATGTAATCGTTAAAGTTGAGACCAACGTTCTTAGCGAAGCCCTCAACTCCCTTCATTGAGGTGCCCCAAGCGCAGACTGAGTCAAACTTATCCTCTGGTAGCCTCTCAAACCCTGTAACTTTATGATCCTTGTTGAGCATAGAAGCTAAATATGCTCCTGCTACACCCATACCTACTATTGCAATTTTCAAAATTTAACCCCAATCATTTTTCTGTCTGTTACTATAAGCATGCAGGTATTAACTTTTATCTATTTTTTATCAATATTGCAACTAAAATCAAATTTTGCTAAAAAAATCAGTCTATCTTAAGGCTTAAATATCATATTCAGTGAGGCTTCGTTTGATTTGGGCTACGACATTTTTTTGGTGATTATGACAGCTGGCTTCGGTTTGCTTGCCGCTGTTCCTATGTTAATACTGCCCAAGTTGCTTGCGCCAAAGAGTAAAAACCTAGCCAAGGAGGCACCGTATGAGTGTGGCAATATCCCGAGTGGATCAGGGCGCATTTCATTTATGATGCAATATTATTCGTATCTTCTAATGTTTGTAGTTTTTGATGTAATGGCGATGTTTCTATTTGCTTGGGGTGTATCATATTTAGCGACAGGTCTCATTGGCACCATAATAATCTCTATCTTCATATTAGTGATGCTGATACCTATGGCTTTTACATTATTTCACGCGGGTAGGCGAGAACTTTGGTAAACACGGTTAACCAATATAACGCTCGATCTGGAATAATATTACCTTATTTTTCGACTTGTGAATTAATCTCATCGACTCCAGTCTCTGAGGGAATATCTTTTTGACCCAAATAAGGAGCTTTTCAGCTTTCCTCATACGCGTAATCAAAATAGTGGCGGTCCTAGCAATCATAGGCGGCATTTTTGTTGTTGCTACATCATTCTTACAAATCATGTTTGGCATGCCTGAGCTCCCGCCCCCCATCTCACCTTCAGATTTAATTACAAATCCATCAGCTTTGATTAGTTTACTTACTGGGCTAATGGATACCGACTTCTTCAGGATCTCGGTGTTCCCCGGCTTCACATTTGTGGCCTTATATGGGGCAATTGCCGGATTATGGGAGCGAAAGCTTCTAGCAAAAATGCAGATGCGAGTTGGTCCCCTATATGCTGGAAAGGTTGAGGGTGTTCTACAACCTATCGCAGATGTGCTTAAACTGCTATTCAAAGAACTTATTACACCAAAAGGTGCTGATCGCTTTCTATTCGGATTAGTCCCCGTGCTGACAGTGGTCATATCCACCGCAGCCATAGCCGTAATCCCTGTATCTGAACACTGGGTTATTGCCCAATCCGACTTCGGTGTTCTAGTTATTTTCGCAGTCCTCGGATTTTTCCCTATCACTGTTCTTATAACCGCTTGGTCTTCTAATAGCAAATTTCCATTTATTGGCGGGCTAAGGGCGCTGCATCAAATGGTCGCTTATGAAATCCCCCTTATCTTGTCGACCCTGGTCGCTGTAATGTATAGCGGTTCCCTAAACCTCATAAATATAGTGAACGCTCAATCCACATATTGGTTCATATTATTCGCGCCTGTTTCAGCTATAGTCTTCTTTATATGCGGATTAGCCGAGATGGAACGTTCTCCTTATGACCTTCCTGAAGCAGAATCTGAAATAGCGTCTGGTTGGCTCGCTGAATACTCAGGAATGAACTTTGGCTTAATTCTTGGTATTGCTGTTTACATCAAAGTCTATATTTTCTCAGCACTATTTACAATATTCTTCTTAGGTGGTTGGCTCGGACCTAATTTCCTGCCTCCTGAGTTCTGGTTTATCCTTAAAACAGCTATAGTAACAACCATGATATTATTGCCTAGAGGTGTACTCCCTAGATCTAAAATAGATGTCTTATTACGGCAGGGATGGGCTCGCTTTTTACTTCTCGCAATAGTAAATATTTTCATAGCTATCGTATTGATCCAAGCGGGTGTAATCGTGCCAGGTGCAGCATAATGAAGAATTTAAATGAGGCTTTCTTAGAAAACAGTTCAAAGTATGGGTGCAATAGATTTGGCTGACATCGTTTTCTATATCCTTGCAATCATTACCTTAGCCTCTGCTATACTTGCCTTGGAGGCAAAGGAAATCGTTTACGGTGCTTTAGCCTTGGCTCTTAGCCTCCTAGGTGTTGCAGGGTTCTTCATTCTTCTAGACGCAACTTTTCTTGCAATGTTTCAAATAACTGTATATGTAGGCGCAATTGCAGTCTTAATTATATTCACTGTAATGCTCGTTAGACGCGAAAAATGGGTTGAGAAAGAAGGAGTTAATCGGGTCGCAGGTATCTTTGTAACTCTATTAGTTGCTCTAGGTATGGGCCTTGTTGTTCTCCAATCAAACATTGGGCAAAGGGTTGCCTCACAAGAAGCTGCGTCTTTCACTCAAATAGGCGTTCAAATTCTTTCACTGTACTGGCCAGTAATTATCATATTATCACTTGTATTATCCGCCGCCGTAATTGGAGCAATAGCACTAGCTAAATTAGATCGAGGTTAGATCATGAATGGAACCATTAGTTAACTACTTGTTAATTTCAGTCGCCTTATTCACAATCGGAGTTTATGGCCTCGTAACCAAGAGAAATGCTTTAAGAATGCTATTCGCAATTGAAATAATAATAAACTCCGCAACCTTAAACTTTGTCGCATTTTCACGATTTCTTTCAACTCCAAGTATAACCGGGCAATCAATAGCTATGTTTGCTATCGCCTTAGCTGCGGCCGAAGCCGCTGTTGGCCTTGCAATAATACTGGTGACTTTTCGTTTGAAAAACGACGTAGACGTCTCTGAATTAAATGAGCTAAGGGGTTAAAGGAAACATGCTTTATCTACTGCTTCAATCAGTTTTTATCCCCATAATACTGGCGCCACTTGTTTACTTATTGGGGAAAAAAATGCCTAACCGTGTAGGTTGGGTAACATCAGCAATCCTCGGCTACTGTACATTACTGGTTCTATATAGCGGCTACCTGAAGGTTGATTACATTGAAACCTATTTTTGGCAGCCTATCGGTATCTTCGGGCTACGTACAGACGGCTTAAGTTTGCCTTTTGCATCAATTATCTACATTCTTTCTACGGCACTGGCGATCTACTCAATCCCATATATGCGTCATCGAATTGATGAAGAAGTACATTCACTAAATGATTCCGCAAAAAGAGACGCCGCTGCTTCAAAACATGGTCTCTACAATGCTTTGTTCTTGATATATGCTGCTGGAATGTTAGGCACCGTATTAGCTACCAACTTGATACAGTTTTACATATTCTTTGAACTTATGCTTATCCCATCATATTTCCTTATAGCTGAATTCGGTTATGGTGACCGCGCCAAAATCTCTCTAATGTATTTTCTTTGGACACATGTAGGTGCTTTGTTGGTATTAGCTGGAATTCTCGCCACGGGTTTTCTCTCAGCAAGTTATGGAAATACTCCGCTCTCTTTTGACATGATTAGTGTTACAACAGATGGAGCGATTGTTAACAATATTTCGTCAGGTTCTGTCCCAATTGAAATCATCCGAGTCGTAACCGTTGTTATGACTATTGGGTTATTTGTTAAACTTGCTGCGTTCGGTCTTCATATATGGTTACCTTATGCCCACGCAGAAGCGCCAACACCAATTAGTGCACTTCTATCCCCTGCCATGATCGGCATAGGCGCATATGCCTTCATTCGAATCATTCTCTATATTCTTCCATCTGGATACGAATACGTAGTCCTCGGAGTCAGTGTTTGGGGCCTTATTACTATGATCTATGGCGGTATGATGGCTCTAGTTCAGGATGATGTGAAGCGTCTTCTAGCATATTCTAGTGTAAGCCAAATGGGTTACATTATTTTTGGGATAGCTGCAGCCTACTATATTGGAGTTTCAGGATCAATCTTCCAATATGTAAGTCATGGTACAGGGAAGGCAATACTTTTCATGTCCGCCGGAGCTATAATTATGCAAACCGGTGGTATTCGAAGTATAAGCCAGATGGGTGGTTTGTCTAAAAAGATGCCTTTAACAGCTATAGCCGCTCTTATAGGCTTCTTAGCCATTATCGGAGTCCCACCATTAAACGGGTTCCACTCTGAATGGATGATATTTTTCGGCTCGTTTGCTGGCGCCTTGCAGGAAGGAAACACTATCAAGTTAATCATCACCGGTATAGCTCTAGCTGGCACTCCGTTAACCGCTGGTTACGCTCTTTGGACGATGCGGCGTATTTTCTTCGGTCAGCTACCTGATCATCTTAAGAATGTAAAAGAGCCTCCAATGACCATTATAGTTCCACTTCTATTCCTTGCTTTCATAACTCTTCTCCTCGGCATTTACCCTGCTTTGTTAACTGAACGCATCTTCCCAGTTATGGAGTCTGTTTTAGGAAGTTAGAGTAAATTGGCGACAGATATTTCACCTATTCTACCTTGGTTGGTCTA
>CAYNJB010000009.1:0-16993 GCA_964397515.1 uncultured Nitrosopumilales archaeon
AAAAGGCAAAGTAATTGAATCAAGTAATATTGTAATAATTGTTGGTGGAGAAAGTGTTGGAGCTGAAACAGCGGAATTTGTCAGTGAACTTGGAAAGAAAGTTATACTTGTTGACGCCAGACCAAAAATAGCTATAGCTGCTGACTTAGCACCAAGTGTAAGAATGCTTCTGATGGAGAAGTTGGAGAAAAAAGGCGTAGAAATTCTCACTGGACTCAATATCACAGAAATTACAGATACAGGAATAATTGCCGCGGATAGCGCAGGAAAAACACAAACAATAAACGGTGACTCCGTAGTGATTTCATTAAGACAATCTGAGAACACTCTAAAGTCGCAACTTGACGGAAAAGTAAAAGAATTATATTCTATTGGAGATTGTTTAGCGCCAAGACGAGTACTGGAAGCTGTTCACGAAGCCTCATTTATATCCCGACAAATCTAGTCTACAAATAATTTTCAAAAATCGATAGACTACGGGCAAATACGTAAGTCTATCGACTATTTTTTAATAAGCCTAGGTAAACATCATAACATTAGTAAAAATTGTTATTATCCCAAGAATTTAGTTTTTTTTATTTTGTCCTAATCTTAGAAATATATATATAATAAATCAGAAAAACTGCCCGATAACTTGAATAACTTTGTTAAACTATCTATATGGCGGATAATTCTATGAAGACTTTAACTGTGGCTCCGGATCGTTGTACAGGTTGTCAAGCTTGCATGCTTGCTTGCAGTTTCACAACTGAAGGTGTTTTTTCGCTTTCTAAATCAAGAATTAAGGTCGTAAAATTCGAAGAGGAAGGTGTGGACATTCCAATGCCATGTTTTCATTGCGAAAAAGCTCCATGTATACAAGTTTGCCCAACACGAGCTTTAAATCGCGAGAGAAATACAGACGGGGTTATTATTGATCAAAACAAATGTATAGGTTGTAGGCTTTGCATGGTCGCTTGCCCATTTGGGGCTATTCATTATAATGGATCTCAGAAAATAGTCTATAAATGTGATCTTTGCTATGGAGATCCTGCTTGTGTGAAATTCTGTGAAACCAAGGCTATTGCTTTTGACACTCCTGAGAAAATGGCTGAAGAAAAATGGAAAGCTAAAGCCTTGGAAGTCTCAGCTTCAAGCAGAGCTCCATTTTAAGTAAGGATGTGAAATATTTGGACAAATTCAAATATTCTGGTTATGCTGGGAATAAGCTTTATATTGATCTTGAAAAGGCACAAGTAAAAAAAATTCCTCATTCGGAGGAAGAATGTGAATTATATCTTGGAGGGAGAGGGCGAGGCGCAAAGATACTTTACAATGAGTTGCCGTTTGACGCTGATCCTCTTGGCCCTGATAATATTCTATGTTTCTCCGCCGGCCCTATAGTTGGTTTAGTTGGACCTACAGCTGGAAGAATGAATGTAGCGGCACGTTCTCCATTAACTGGAATATACGGGAACTCAAATGCTGGTGCATATCTCGGCGCAGAGTTGAAGATGTCCGGTTATGATGATCTAATAATAAAAGGAAAGGCCTCGCAACCCTCTTTTATATACATACAAGACAATTCAGTAGAGATACTTGAAGCCTCACATTTATGGGGGAAAGGTGTAATAGAAACAACTCAGATTTTACAGGAAGATTTAGGTGACGATAGACGGGTGGCCGCTGTTGGACAAGCAGCTGAAAACGGCGTTCTCTACGCCAATATTATGTTCGACTACTGGGAAGCTGCAGGGAGAACTGGTCTTGGAGCTGTCATGGCCTCAAAAAACATCAAAGCTATAGTTGCAAAAGGATCTGGAGATCTGAATGTACATGACCCTAAGAAATATCTTGAGGTAGCTAATGACGGATGGCGAGCTATAGAGGAAGACCCCGGGTTCCAAACAGGAGAACATTCGTCACTGGGAACATCAGTTGTATTAATGCTTGGAAATGCTCAGGGATGGCTCCCTGTTCGAAACTTTCAAGAGAACTATTTTGAAGACGCTGAAAAAATAAGCGGCGAAGAGTTCAGAGACAGGTATTCAACTAAAAAAACTCCTATCCCCGGTGGAAGAGCTTGTATGTCATGTCCAAACCGATGTAAGAGATATGGCGTTATCGAAACTGGAAAATATATTGGAACAAAGGGCGGTCTAGAATTCGAAGCAGCAGGTGGTTTCGGATCAAAATGCGGTGTCGGTGAACTGGACGTTGTTTTCCATTCTGCTATGCTAGCTAATGATTATGGTATGGACGCGATCTCACTCAGTAGTACTATAGCTTTCCTTATGGAGATGAATGACAAAGGAATTCTCACAAAAGAACAGATTGATGGTTTAGATCTTAGATTCGGCAAAGGCGATGAAATGATCGAGGCGATTCATAAAATCGGAAAGTGTGAAGGAAAACTCGGTAAGCTTGGCATGGGCGGTGTAGATAGATCTGCTAAAATTATTGGTAATGGCGCGGAACGTTGGGTCACCACCATTAAAGGACTTGAAACTATTTCTACTGATCCTCGAGTTTCTACAGCCTTTGGATTTGGATATGTTGTTGCAAGTAGGGGATCCGACCATCTACGTGCACATCCAGTTATCGAGATGGTAGGCCCATACCGTAAAGTAGCTGAAGAGCTATTTGAGTCACCTGAAGTTTGCTCTCTCACAAAATATGGTGGGCGAGCTAAGATGGTTCATTGGCATGAAAATATGGCTGCTATTACTGACTCAATTGGTTCTTGCAGATTTATGCATGCCTCATACTATGCTCAGTACCCTGTTCCTGAATTAATGCATAAACATGGTCTTAGACGAGGAAAAGACGTTCACTCCATCAAATATCATGATTGGATAGCATCTGCAACTGGAATACCACTAACATATGATGATATTATAACAATAGGGGAACGCATTATTAGTCTAGAGCGAGCAATTAACATTAGATTTGGTATTAGGCGTGAACATGACACATTGCCCCGACGATTCTTGGAGGAACCCGTAGCTAACGGTCCATACAAGGGCGCGGTCTTCAAGAAAGAAGCTTTAGATAAATTACTAGATCAATATTATGAACTCCGAGGCTGGGACAAAACGTCAGGCTTGATTAACCGTGAAACCCTAAAACAGTTGAAGATGGATGATGTACTCACCCAACTCGACAAAGATAAGCTTCTCCCAACAAATCAATAAATATTTATCAAGAAACAATCAAACTAATTACTACAAAATCTGAATATTTCATTTCATTGGAAAAATGTGGATACTAAATCTGAGGTCTATTTGTCAACGCATTGGCATGAATATGGTTTTCCTCATCTATTTGTAAACCCATTTCTATAAGTTCCAGGACTTTCGATTTTTCTTCAGGAAATTGATATCCCTCATAGTCTTGCTTGAACAAATATTCTCCTGACTCATTACGCCAAGAATTTAAAAAGTGATCAAAACATATCTTACTGTTTACCTTTAAGCCCTCTATCATGATTTTTATCTCCCGTAATCGATCATGAGGCGAAGTCAGTTTAAGTTCTCCTTTAATATATGTCTCGTAAAGCGGAGTTCTTCTTCTAGGTACAAATGGTCTAGATCTAATGTAATCTGGGTTTATCTCATTTAGAACTCTGGTTGTATTTCTAGCATGGTTCTCTGATAATAATAATCCTCCAACACCTGGCATCCAATATTCCGATAGCTCAAATCCCGCAGTTTTAACTTTCTTTCCGGCCTCTATCTGCTCTTTACTTGTAACCCCTTTTTTTATAAACTTCAGGACCTCGTCATCACCTGTCTCCAAACCAATATGTAGTCTTGATAGGCCTGAATTTCTAATTCTTATTAGATCTTCAAGCGATTTTTGGGCAAGTGTTTTTGACCTGGCATAAGATGTTATCCGCTCAACTTGGGGAAATATTTTCTTAATATATTTTAAAACAGCTACCAGTTCATTTGTACGCATAATCACACTATTAGCATCCTGAAGAAAAACTGTTCGCGCACCTGATACTAGCCAGTTAAATATTAAATAGATATTTTCAAAGTTTTGATTTTCTTCACTTTTTAGTTCATTTAGATCCTTATTATATAAAAACTGTGGATCAATTATTCTTGAAACCCAGTTTAATCCTCCAAGTCTATTCGACAGACTCTCTAGTAAATCAGAAATGGTCTTAGCTGCATCAATATCTTTCTTAATTTCCTCAACCTGTCTGTATACAAACTTTTGACCTTTATATGACGCACAAAATGTACATAAATTCCAAGGACAATTACTAGTTACTCTTAACAACAAAGAACCGCTCCCACCCTCGGAAGGAGGCCTAATTGGCCCTAGTTGGAATGTATGCTTTTTCAGTTCTTCAATCTCTGGTAAACTCATATCCATTAATATTATTACTTTTGACCAATAAAAACTAGTTGATTGTTAATAGAATTACAAATAATACTTCTAATATCTATTAGACCTATGTTTTAAAATTATGAATATATTATTAACAAATAATGTTAATCAAAACTTTAGGGCATAATAGTCTGATCTTATTTTTCATAAACAAATCATCTTATATCATAAGTGATATATATAATACGGATAAATAGACGAATCAATACCGTGAAATACCTATGTCTGATGACTCAACTTTGACTCCCAATACTCACCAAATCAGAGATCTGCTTTTTCATCCCAACCGACTTTTAGACAAATTTTCAATCTCACATCTAGTTCTTATTTCTATAGCTCTCCATCTATTCGTCATCCCATTTCCACAAGATAGTCCAGTTTTCGATGAGACATATTATACTAAGGCTGGTTTAGAACTTCTAAACGGAATTGCTAGCAACCCTGAACATCCTTTCTTAGGTAAGCTTTGGGGGAGCTTAGGAATCACTGCGTTCGGTAATAATTGGTTTGGATGGCGTATTCCCTCTGTAATATTCGGAGCTTTAACATTAATTGTTTTTTATAAGTTTGCAAACCTATTCTTGAACAGCCGGAGATCACTCTACGCCTCAATCTTACTTTCATTTGACAATATCTTCTTCATCCATAGCAGTCTCTATTTACTCGAAATACCAGCTTTATTCTTCTCAATTGCAGCATTTTATTTTTATTTTACAAAAAAATATAAAATATCTGCTCTTATGATGGGGTTGGCAATTTTAAGTAAAGAGACAAGCTTCTTTTTCTTAGTCGCGTTAGCTATCTATCACATTACGATTCACATTAAATCAAGACATAAAAACAAAACATATTCCTTGACTTATAATTCAAGAAAAACAGACATAAGGAAAACCGCCATATTCTTACTTACATTATTAGCTGTAACCGCCGCCCCTCTATGGATATATGATATTACGTATCAACCTGCTGCTTCAACAAAAATAGTTGTTATTGAAACCGTGGAAGTTGATAACCTCGGCTCAATAATCGGCACAACCTACAAATCTGAGACAAAGAAAGCGGAGATAATTGATAACCCATTAACGCATGTTTTGTATATTCTACAATATCAATCAGGACTGAAAATATCAGATAGTGACACTATAGATCAAAATCACTATGCTTGGAACTGGATACTTCCATTACCACCTATAGAAATGGTTTATTATGATGTAGCAATAAATAAAAATATATCCACATATCAAAACGATAAGTTAACATCATCAAAAATAATTACAACCCACCCAATTCATTGGGCCGGTATTGGAAATTTACCGCTTTGGATTGTGGGTTTTTGGTTGATCATACCTGTGTCAATAATAGCTATTATCTATAGACAAAACATAAAATTCTACTTAATGATTCTAACCTGGATTGCATTTACATATGGACCGTATCTATACATCTCATTCTTTGTTCAAAGAATCGTATATCCATTCTACTTCATAAATACAATTCCAGCCCTAGCTCTGGGATTGGCAGCTTTAGGTCAATATTCAAAAAATAACAAATTTACAAAATATTTCCAAGTGTTATTATTAATCGCTGTCTTAGCATGGTTCTTCTGGTTCTTCCCAGTGCGAATTCTGGAATTCTAAAAATAAAGTTTAAAAAATTAATATAGAAAAAAAACTTAAACATACAAAATTTATTTCTTAAGATATATGATTAATAATTAAAGACAGATTAATGTATCTAAGACCAGTTTTAATAAAACAGTCTATTTTAAAATCCTCACATTTATCTTCTTTTAACGGAATATATATTATCTACTTCATCTATGATTACAGATGAATTGATAGATCACGATTCTGCGCTTAAGGAAGCTTGTGGTTCAGACACTGAATTATTCGAATCTCTAAATACTTTGGGATTATTCTTAAAACCTCAAAATGAAAGTGAGATTGATACATATAAAGCGAAGGCTAAACAAATCGAAGAAAACGGTGGCAAAGAAAACGCTGGATACGCCTTTAGAATATTAATCCGCTTAGGTCTCCAACTGGGCCACCCAAAATTGGTGAAAGAGTTTGCAACAAAAGAGTTATCTATTTCTCCAGAAAGTACATATTTAAACCCATTAATGAAGCGATTTAATGATGCAATAGTAATAGCAAAGAAATATTATGAGCTCACTTTTGCTGAATGAATATAACTAAACTACTATTTTTAATCGACTAAAATAATTAATGTATTACTGAGTTCTGATGATATCTATTTAGAAATAATCTATTTCCAGTTTGCTTTTAACTTCTGTCTTTCTTAAGAATGATGATAATTACTTGGATTCTGATATCACTGAAATCGTTACTCAGGAATAAGACGCATTAAACAAAAAAGTGCAAAAACTATAGAACAACTTATTGCCCCCCTCTTTAAATAAAAATTGATGATTAGAGACGTATTTTCTGATAAATATGGAATCTATTAAGCATGAGAATACGTTCTACATCTTAAAGACAGCCCTTAGCGGTAAATCTATTTAACATCAAGGTTAAGCTCTGTTGATGGATCAGAGGAAAAAACACAAAGAATCGTCTAGCAAAAGTAGAACGAAAAATGCAAAAAAACTATTTCGCTCAAAACAATATCTCTCAAAAGCCAATAGGATTATACTCAAAATAGGAACTAGTAATATAACCGGAACTAGGTCAGTTATTAGCCGGCGCAAAGTCAAAAAGATTGTAAACGAAATTATTGATTTACGTCGAAATGGCCGAAAAATAATCATAGTTACCTCAGGTGCAATAGCTGCTGGTGTTGGTGATATGGACCTTAAGGGTCGACCAAAGCCTATATCTCATCTTCAAGCTGTAGCTGCTGTTGGACAAAGTGTGTTAATGAACACTTACGCCCATTACTTCAAACAACATAATCAACCCATAGCTCAACTCCTATTAACTCGAAGCGATTTCTCAGAACATCGTAGATTTCAAAACCTCAGCAATACTATTGAGACCCTTTTAAGCTGGAATGTGATTCCTATAATAAATGAGAATGACACAGTGGCTGTAGATGAAATCAAATTCGGTGACAATGATAACTTAGCAGCATTACTTAGCGTTAACGTCAAAGCCGACTTATTAATTCTACTCTCAGATGTAAATGGGATCTATACGGGTGACCCAAAATCCTTAGAAAAGGTGGAACCGATAAAAATAGTAACCTCGATCACACCTGAACTTGAAAAAATGGCTGGAAAAGCAAACAAAGGATCAGGCGGAATGATTACAAAGATACAAGCTGCAAGAACAACTCTAAAAGCAGGAATACCAATAGTAATCGTTGACGGGGCAGAAGAAAAAGTTTTGAAAAAGATATTTTCAGGTGAAGATGTTGGAACTATGTTCGTCCCAGAGGAAATGATTGAAAGATGAGCGAAACTCAAGAAAAAGTAATAGCTGCTAAAAAAGCATCACTTATCCTATCTAATACTTCTAGAGCTGTGAAGGATAAGGCCTTAAATGAAATAGCGTCATCATTGTGGCGAGAATCTAACTCGGTGATTAAAGCTGCTTCTAAGGATGTTACTTTAGCTAAAATAGAAGTCGAGGAAGGGCGCCTTCCGAAACCGGTTTTAGATAGACTAAAAGTTGATGAATCAAAGCTGAGAAATATTGTTGAGATGGTAAAAAGTGTAAGCAATCTAGATGATCCAGTAAATAAGACTCTAAACTGTACAGAGCTAGACCAAGAATTTGAACTTTACAAGGTGACTTGTCCAATAGGCGTAGTCGGGGTAGTCTTTGAATCAAGACCTGACGTCTTGCCCCAAATATCAAGTCTATGCCTAAAGTCTGGTAACGCAGTTATTCTAAAGGGTGGACACGAAGCTTCCAATGTAAATCGTGAATTATTCAAAATTGTAAATGAAGCCAGTATTAGCTCTGGCATTCCAGAAGGTTGGATCCAAATACTTGAAGAACGAAAAGACATATTAGATTTACTTAAATTAGATAAATCTGTAGATCTGATTATACCACGAGGGAGTAATGATTTCGTAAAATTCGTTCAAGATAATACTAGGATCCCAGTCTTAGGACATTCAGCTGGCGTGTGCAATCTTTATGTTGACCAAAAAGCTAACTTGAACAAAGCTATAAACATCGCATTTGATGCCAAAGTTCAATATCCATCCGTCTGTAATTCTTTAGACTGCCTTCTAGTTCATCGAGATATTGCAAGAACTTTTCTACCAAAAATTATGGAGAAGTTCGAAAAAGCCGGTGTTGTAGTAAGAGGATGTGAAAACACTAAAAAAATTCTCGATCACTTCCAAGTGTTGGCCGCAACTAATGAAGATTGGGGTAAAGAATACCTAGATCTTATCATCGCAATTAAGGTAGTAAATAATGGTGAAGAGGCAATAGAGTACATTAATGTATATGGTTCTGGGCATACTGATTCAATCATAACAGAAGATAAACAAATGGCTAAACAATTCTTAAACAGTGTAGACTCATCGACTGTTATATTAAACGCTTCAACTCGATTCAGTGATGGATATAGATACGGCCTTGGCGCGGAAGTCGGCATAAGCACGAGCAAAATACATGCACGCGGACCTGTAGGCCTCGAAGGTCTGATAACCTACAAATATATATTGTTAGGCGACGGAAATACTGTATCTGAGTATGTTGGGCCTAATGCTAAGAACTTCAGACATAAAGATCTTAATAAAAAACTCCCTTTTAACAATCAATGACTCCACCTTTTAACTTCAAAGATATCATATTTTTTTTGTAAATTTTCTTAATAAACAAAATTTTTAATACTATCCATTAGAGTCCATTGTGAGAAGAATGTCTAGTAAAATTTCTGATCCTTCACTGGCTGAAAAAGGTGAATTATCTTACAATTGGGCTTACAAACATATGCCTACATTATCCAAAATCATATCCAGGGAAGAGCCTAAAAAGCCGCTTTCAGGAAGAAAAATCAGCGTTTGTTTACATGTAACCAAGGAAACATCAGTTCTAATTATGGGTCTGATAAATCTTGGCGCCGAAGTCAATTTAGCTGGAGCAAACCCTCTTTCAACTCAAGATGACATAGCTGCTTTTCTGGACTCCAAAGGCGTGAATGTATTTGCTTGGAGAGGGCAAACAACAAATGAATATAACGAATGCATAAATGATATAATCGCAAACCCTGAAATAATTATGGATGATGGTTCAGATGCACATGTTGCTTTCCATTTAAAGAATAACGATTCCCAACATGTTTTAGGTGGCACTGAAGAAACTACAACCGGTGTTATTAGAATTAAAGCTCTAGAAAAACATGGGAATTTAAAATATCCTGTTATTGCAGTGAATAATGCCTACACAAAACACCTTTTTGACAACCGATATGGCACTGGTCAAAGTACCATGGATGGCATTTTAAGGGCAACAAGTCTCTTAATGGCTGGGAAAACAGTTGTGGTCAGTGGATATGGATGGGTAGGACGCGGCATAGCTTTACGGGCACGTGGTCTTGGATCACATGTTACTGTCACAGAAGTTGACGCGTTAAGGGCTTTGGAGGCACATATGGATGGTTTTGATGTTAAACCAATTTCTGAAGCTGCAAAAACCGGAGATATTCTGATAACTGCTACAGGTCAGACTAGGGTAATAAGAGGTGAACATATTGAGGAAATGAAAAACGGCGCCATATTAGTTAACGCTGGTCACTTCGATGCTGAGATCGATGTTAAATATCTTGAAGGTAACCATGTATCAAAACAGCTTGTTAGACCTAACACAGAAGAATATGCTTTGAAAAACGGTAAACATGTCTATTTAATAGGTGAGGGAAGGATCGCAAACCTTGTAGCCGCTGAAGGACATCCACCAGACGTTATGATGATGTCATTCTCAAATCAACTACTTTCAGCTATTTATATTTCAGATAATCAAAATAAACTTGAAACTAAAGTTTTTAACGTGCCACCTGAAATCGACCAAGATGTATCCCAAAGTACACTTGATGCAATTGGGATATCTATTGATGAGCCCACTGAAGAACAGAAAAAATATGTTGACTCTTGGGAGCTCTAGATTGCGAATTTACTCTTTTATGTAATAATCATTTATTAATCAATAATCTTGACACGTTCTATAATTGAACGAAAAGAGCATTATCGTAACATGTGCTCTCCCATATGCTAATGGAGAGCTACATCTAGGACACATAGTCTCGACCTACCTTCCCGCTGATGTTTTTTCCAGATTTTACAGACTTAACGGAGTTAAAGTAGTATTCATTTGTGCAACTGACGACTATGGGACTCCAATATTGATAAAATCTGAACAGGAAAATAAAACTCCAGCTGAATATGTGGATTATTGGAACAAAAGAGACCTGAAAGACTTTTCTGATCTGGGAATATCCTTTGACTTTTTTAATAAAACTTCATCAGAAGAAAACAAAAAACTAACTCAATATTTTTTTTTAAAACTATTGGAAAAAGAATATATCTATAAAAAATATGTTGATCAATTCTACTGTACTCAGGATAAAAAATTTCTTCCTGATAGATATGTTTTAGGAATTTGTCCATTTTGTGGAGCTGAACAACAATATTCTGATGGTTGCGAGGCTTGCGGACGAACTTTCTCTTCAGGTGAAATCAAAGACCCAAAATGTATAATATGTGGGCAGCCACCAATTAACAAGATTAGTGCTCACTATTTCTTTAAACTTTCTAATCTTTCTTCTGAGTTAAAAACTTGGTTAACTGAGGCTGTCGATCTTCAAATAGACGTAAAAAATTATGTATTAAATTGGGTAACAAAAGGTCTTCGGGACTGGGACATTACACGAGATATAAGCTGGGGCGTTCCAGTGCCTCTTGATGACGCTAAAGGTAAGGTATTTTACGGGTGGTTTGATAATCATCTATGCTACATATCTTCCACTATGACATATCTTAAAAGTAAGGGGATTGATGGAAAAAGTTTCTGGAACTCATCACGAATTTTTCACTTCATTGGTAAGGATATTGTATATCATCACTACCTCTTTCTACCAGCAATGCGTATTGGAATTAACAAAGAATATGCTTTACCTTCTTCAATGCCTACTAGAGGTCATCTTCTGCTTCAAGGCCAGAAATTTTCAAAAAGCAGGGGTTGGTATATTGGACTAAGAGATTTCTTAAACCATTTTGACGCAGATTATTTGAGATACTATTTATCCTCCATCACATCATACTCTCAATCTGATGTTAACTTCGATTGGAGAGACTTTCAAGCTAAAATAAATAATGAATTAGTAGCAAACATTGGTAACTTCATTTATAGAACTCTTAGTTTCATATATACCAAATTTGATGGAAAGGTTCCAGAACCAATTGAACCAAGTCAAATCGACCTTGAATTCTTAAGCCGATTTAAAAAAACTGCTCTTCAAGCCGGATCATATATCGAGAACAATAATCTTGATAAAGGGCTAAAAACAATTGTAGACTTTTCTGCTTTCTGCAACCAATATTTTCAGAAGATGGAGCCTTGGAAGAAGGGCAAGGGAAGCCAAAATTGCCTCTATTATTCTGTTAACGCAGTGAGAAGCTTAGCTATCCTGCTCAATCCTTATATTCCAAACTCAACGGAAGAACTCTGGAAACAATTATCTTTACCAGATAAAGTTTTTGAACAAAGATGGGAAAATGCCACTAAACTTGCTATAACACCAAAACATACTATATCTATTCCAAAGATATTATTTATAAAAATAGACGACTCCCTTATTGAATCTCAACAAAAGAAGTTAGAAAATTTTCCTAAATAATACCTAGACAAACTTATAAAATAACATAACTAATACCAAACAAGTGAATTTATTGACTTCTACGGTCTCATTTGAAGAGTTCTCTAAAATTGATATTCAAATAGGAAAGATATTGGATGTTGAAAAAATAGATGGCTCTAAGAAATTATTAAAATTAAAGATAAAAATAGACTCTAACTTAAAACAATCTATATCCGGCATAGGTGATATCTACACTCCTGAAGAACTAAAATCTAAATTAGTCGCTGTTGTGATAAACCTCAAACCTAGAAAAATCTTTGGACTTGACTCTGAAGTAATGCTATTAGCAGCTGTCGACGGAGAATTAGTGTCTGTACTTAAACCAGACAAAGAAGTTAAAAGTGGAAGTAAAGTAACCTAACAAAATAATAGTTATATAAATCCAAATAATTAATAAATGATTAATGCTAAATCTTAATTACCTTACATGTTAATAGGATTAGCACATGTCTGAAGATAAGATATTATCATTCTTAAAAACAGGACCTGATTGGGGCCGACTAAAAACATCTATCCACGGAATTTTTCTCCTAAAAATGCCTCCTTATCGAAACAGTCCTGCAAGAGTAGCTGTTGAACTTAATCCGGTTAATTCATCAAATTTACCAACTAAGAAAAGAGGCCTTGTAATACGATCTAAGATTGAGCTTGAACAATTTAAAGAGTTATTTCAATTTGAGAAGTTAGCACCATTATTAAACATCGTTGACAATGTGAACCCCCATATTACTAAACACGCTAAACAAGGTGATGATGTTCTAGAGATTTAGAGAGATGACCAATCAACGCTTTATTTCCCATCCTCTAATATATCCTAATTCTATCGACGAGCGAATTTATCAAACAAAAATAGCTAAGAATGCATTAGATGGAAACACTCTTGTTATCTTACCTACTGCACTTGGAAAGACCATTATTTCCGCAATAGTTGTTGCTGAACTAATCTACAAATATCGTGATTCTCGAATTCTTATTATGGCTCCTACTAGGCCATTGGTGATACAACACAAACAAAATTTTGAAAAAATAATTCGTTTACCGGAAGATCAATTTGTGCTTTTAACTGGGAAAACCCCCGCAGAATATCGTTTGGGTGTATGGGCCGGTTCTTCAAGAGTTATCTTTGCAACGCCTCAAGTAGTCCGTAATGATTTATTAAACAACAGAGTAAGTCTTAAAGATTTTAATCTCTTAGTTTTTGATGAGTGTCATCGTTCAGTAAAAGAGTATGCTTACACTGAAGTAGCCAAACAATATGCAATTAACTCTCTTTTCCCTCTAATATTAGGCATGACTGCATCTCCTGGGTCCGATCTTAAAAGAATAAAAGCTGTGTGTGAATCACTATTCATAGAACGTATCGAATTTAGAACTGATGAAGACCCCGATGTTCGGTCTTACATAAATCCTGTTAAATTAGAATGGGTAAAAACTACTTTGCCGCCGCATTATCAACCTTTGAATGAGATTCTATCAGGGATGCTTCAATCTACGATTAACATCATTCGATCGAAAGGTCTTATTAAAAAACAGACAAGTTTTGTATCACGAAAGGATCTAATTGAACTAGGTAACTATCTTCGTTATCAAGCCGAAATTTCTATAGATGAGGAAAAAGGTCCAAAATATGCTGCAATATCAACACAGTCACAAGCTCTAACTCTATTTCACATGATTGAACTTCTTAATACACAAGGTGTATATACATTAGATTGCTTCTTAAAACGCTTAGATGGCAATACTAAAAGAAGCCATTATAGAATAATAAACGACGCTGCGTTTAAAAGCTTAGTAGAGCTCTTAAAAGGTCAATGCTACAAAGAGCATCCAAAACTACTTGAACTGATCAAAATTGTTTCTAAACAGATAACAAAAAATCCAGATTCAAGAATACTCATATTTACCCAATATCGAGACACTGCTTCCCACATAGTAGATGAACTCAATAAAATAAGATCTGTGCAAGCAAAGCGATTTGTTGGACAGGCATCCAAGATAAATGATAAAGGTCTATCTCAAGATCAACAAGCATCACTTATAGACGATTTAAGAAAAGGCAACATAAACACTTTATGTGCAACATCTATTGCTGAAGAAGGACTAGACATTCCTGAAGTTGACCTAGTTATTTTTTATGAGCCAATTCCATCCGAAATACGATATATACAAAGACGTGGTAGAACTGGGAGACGATCAGCCGGTGTAGTAATCATTCTAGCTACTGATAATACAACCGATATGGCATATCTTTACGTTTCGCAGCAAAGAACTATTAAAATGAAAAATATTATAGGAAAAATCAATAATAAGCTCAAACCAGTACTTCGATTAAGACCTCGGCCAACAATAAACCCGATGACTAAAGCGGAAATTAAAGAGATCGAAAACAATCAGACTGAACCCCCACCATTCATAGTACACGATTTAGATAAAATAAAATTAGATCGAAAAAAAATAACGAAAATCGAAGAAAATTTGTATTTGAAGATATTAAAGTCTGGATTAACCGGTCTAAAAATCGAAAACACATATTCTGAAATGGAAGAAGAAGGAATTTCGAGAAACTATGTAAACATAGCTATTGAGAGACTTGTCAAGAAAAAACGTCTCTTCAACAATAAACAACGTTTAGTCCCTGTCATTAAGAATTTTCCCAGCACAAAGATTAAGACCATTGAAATAATCAAAATATTGCCTGGCGAAGCCCTATTGAAAATTGATGATAAGATTGACGCACGATTAAACCCCGCAAACTATAATGGCCCAAAACAACTTATAAAAACATCCTCAAAATTCAAAGCATTATGTGAACTTTACCAATCCTCCGGGTCATTATACGTACAAATAATGCAAGTTGTACAAATCTTGTGATGTATCTTGTATCAACTTATAATCTGCCCAAAATGTAAACATCCACAACTCACAACCTCAAAATTAAAGTTATTATGTAAATACTGTGGAAAAACAGTCTCAATAAACAAACTAACAATTCTCTATAAATCATTCGCCCATAAAGACGCATTAAACGCATTATATAACTTCCAAAAAAACACCGCAGAAAAACAGGCTTACTAAATGATTAATTATTCAGTAAATTATACTTCAATAAAATAATATGAAATACCCACAGAAGATTAAGCAATAAATAATTAGCACTATCACGAAAATTGCATTAATTACATCCTATTATCCGAAAATTTTTTTATCTAATCACTAACCAACCATACGAAAGATATTTTAGTATGTAAACAATATTATTGGAAAACCCTTTAAACTGCTTAATTTAGTAAATAGACTATGGGCCGGTCGTCTAGTCAGGTATAATACCCTAGAACCGAACTAGTCGGAAAAAATCCTTCTAGTTAGCTAGCATGGTAGGATACCGCATTGGCAAATAACAAATCCAAAGTTGCGGCGGTCGGGGGTTCAAATCCCTCCCGGTCCACTACATTAATGCTCCTAGCGTAAATTTTAACTATTTTCATGCCATGTTCTAGACACATTTCTAAGCACAGAAGGAATGAGGTAGTTACTTCTTTAATCAGAATAGTTATAAATATCTTTTCTTATTTAGAATTGGTTAAAATTGTCAGGTAAATCCCAACCGAAAGCACGTTTCTCAACTAAGCTTCCAAACGGAGATTTTTTATCGATCACCATGTGGCCTGGTAAATCTGATCCATCTGCTGAAGTTATAAACATTCAGATCCGTCACCCCACCGGCACGGAATGGGAAACAGTCAGCCGGTTGGCAGTTTACAGGACATCTGATGGACAATACTCACAATTGCCCGAGCGCAGGTAGATTAATACTCCGTTATCCAAACCAAAAAAAGGTCTTTGATAATATAAAGTTAAGTATTGGATATTCTAGAACTAGCTAGCGAGGGTATATTTAGAATGTCACTTGAAAACGGTCCTTGGGTTGGAGACAAATATTGGGTTAGTCACATGAATTATGTGGACGAGGTAAAAAATCTTTTTGATCTCCCTGATAAGATTGAGATTCAGGATGTTACTTTACGAGATGGTGAACAAACTCCTGGTGTAGTCTTCAAAAAAGAAGAGAAGTTGGACATCGCGAGAAAATTAGATGAAATAGGTTTGCATAGAATAGAAGCTGGTATGCCTGTGGTCTCAGCTGAAGATGCCGAGGCTGTTAAAGCTATTGCGAATGATGGCTTATCAGCTAAGATTTTTGCTTTTAGTAGGATGGTCCGGAGCGATATTGAAGCTGTGTTAAAAGCTGATGTTCAAGGGGTCAGTATTGAAGGACCTGTTGGCATCCCAAAGCTTAAGCAATTTACTTGGCCTTATGAAGAAGTAATAAGGAAAGCTATTAATACCATAGATTTTGCTAAATCCCATGGTCTGCAAACTGCCTTTTTCTCAGTAGATATGACACGTGCAGAAATGCCGTTCATAGATCAGCTACTGAGTAAACTTTCGAATGAGACAAAAATTGACTCTTTTATTATAGTTGATACCTTTGGGTGTGCTCTTCCTGAAGCCGTGGCTTATCTTGTGAAACACGTAAAACAAATTGTAAAACAGCCTATTGAAATACACTGTCATAATGACTTTGGGCTTGGTACGGCTTGTACTTTGGCAGGAATAGCTGCAGGAGCGGAATTGGCACATACTTCCATAAATGGTCTAGGTGAGAGAACTGGAAACGCCTCATTTGAAGATGTTGTGATGGGTCTGAGGTACTTGTATGGTGTAAACTTGGATATCAAATTCGAGAAACTGTTTGAACTCTCAAAATTAACAGAAA
>CAYNJB010000010.1:0-16530 GCA_964397515.1 uncultured Nitrosopumilales archaeon
TGAACCGACAACTCAATTTTATAGATGTAAAAAATGTGAACATACATGGAGAGACTATGCTTAAAGTATAAGATCTCCATGTTTTTTAATAAATGATATAAGACCACCTTCAGAAAGAATTTTTTGCATTGCTAAGGGAAGAGGCGGAAAAGGTATTTTTAAATTTTTTGAAATGTTATTTATTATTCCACCGTTTAAATCTAGAGAAAGCTCGTCACCATCATTAATTAGTGAAGTATCACAAATAATAGCTGGAAGACCAATAGTGATAGCGTTCCTATAGAAAATTCGTGCAAAAGACTTCGCTAGAACTGCTTCTACACCCGCAATTTTAATTATTAAAGGGGCATGTTCCCTACTTGAACCAAGTCCAAAGTTATTTCCAGCAACTACAAAGTCACCTTTTCTAACTTCAGTTGGAAACGATTCTCTAGCATCTTCAAGTACATGCTTTGCAAATTCCTGTAAATCGGATCTCAAGTGAAAATATCGACCAGGAGCTATAAGATCTGTACTAATTCCATCATTAAATTTCCATGCTTTACCCGCCATTTTTTAGATCACATCCATTGGATTAGAAATTGAGCCTTTAATAGCTGAAGCAACAGCAGTAGCTGGAGAACAAAGATATGTAAACGCGTTTGGGTTACCCGTTCTACCTTTAAAGTTTCGATTTGTTGTGGTAAGAATCACTTCACCGTCCGCAGGAACTCCTCCTAAAGCTCCAAAACAAACACCACATCCCGGAGGAGTAATTACAGCGCCAGCGTTTAACAGTGTTTTGATAATGCCTAATTCCATAGACTTAACATAAACAGATTTTGATGCTGGTGTAACTATTAATCTGGTTCCAGAGTTTATCTTATGACCTTCAAGCATAGATGCAACTATTTGAAGATCTTCAAACCTAGCGTTTGTACAACTACCAACAAAAACTTGATCAACTTTGATATTACCCATTTGACTTACTGGTTTTACATTGTCAACCGCATGAGGACATGCAACTTGAGGTTCTAAATTTGATACATCAAGATCAAATTCTTTCTCATATAACGCATCATTATCCGGTTTTAATTCTCTAAAGGTATCACCTCGACCTTGATCTTTAAGATATCGCTCCGTTTCTTTATCTGATGAAATTAGACCAACTTTAGCTCCTGCCTCAATAACCATATTACTTAAAACTAGTCGTTCTGACATAGGCATAGAATCTATGGTATCACCGATGAATTCAATAGATTTGTATGTCGCACCGTCTGCACCTAATAATTTTATAAGGTGTAAGATAACATCTTTAGAGTAGACATTCTTTGGCAGTTTTCCACTAACTTGAACTTTATACGTTTCGGGTACCCGTAACCATGTTTTTCCTAACGCCATAGCAACAGCAATATCAGTTGCACCCATACCCGTTGCAAATGATGTGACTGCCCCTGCCATTACAGAATGAGAATCAGTCCCTACAATAATCTTTCCAGGGGATGCATATTTCTCAGCTATAATCTGATGACATATTCCTGATCCTTCTCCATGAAATATGAGTTTAAACTCTTCTGCAAATTTTCTGAGTTTAGCGTGTTCATTTGAGATTTCCTTTCTTGGACTCGGGACTGCGTGATCTGTGAAGATAATTGACTGCTTTGGATTATGGAGGTGTGTTATATCCATTTCTTTTATTTGTTTGGCCACTAAAGGTCCACTTGCATCGTGAGTGAAAGAATAATCAACTTTTACAATAGTGGTTTCTCCAGCTACAACTTTTTTACCTGCATGTTCACCTATAATTTTTTCTGCAAGAGTTTTACCCATAATAACAAATACTTCAGATTCAACGTGTTTAAATGTTGTACTTGTTTTGACATATTATCTGATCATATTAGATAAAGCTTTTAGATGCGTTGTTATAAGGTGGCTGGTAGTGATTTAAATGGTCTTTTTAGCAAAAACTACTTCTTCAAATGAGTGGAAAATTATTGCAAAAACCATATCTACTTTAGTTGATGAAGCTAGTTTTGAAGCAACTTCTGAGGGTATTATCTTTAGAGCTATGGACCCAAGTCATGTTGCTCTGGTTGATATTAATTGGCCAAATTCTGCTTTTGAGAAATATGAGAGTGATGGACAATTTAAGTTTACAGTGCGAGTAGAAGATTTTGTGAAACTTATTGGCCGTGCTGATCAAAAGGATAGTATTGAGATTTCAGATACCGGTAAAGACTCTTTAACAATGAAGTTTTCTAATTCATATTCTAGAAAATTTAACATAAATCTGATAGAGAGTTCAGTTACTCCTACGCCTCTACCAAAACTTACATTCAATACAAAACTTCTACTTACAGGATCAACATGTCAACAAATACTTAGTGACGTCTCAGTTGTTTCAGATCATATCACTCTAAATTCCGTTAAAGATAAAATAACTTTTTCCGGAAAAAGTGAATCAGGATCAGCTTCTGTTATATTAGATAAGAAAAGTCCAGAGCTTTTAGAATATGAGTTTAAAGATGTTAGTCAATCAACATATAGTATAGATTATCTTCTAAATATAACGAAAGCAGCAGGTTCTGCTTCCCAGTCACTTGTTCTAGAATATTCTAGCAAGATGCCTCTTAAATTTGAGTTTAAATTAGGAGATCAAGGCGGAAAAATATCTTTTTATTTAGCTCCGCGAATAGAAGATCAATAACAAAATAAATCCTATTAGTTATTGGTATCTTTACCTTTAGCTGCCAGATTGAGAGCAAATCCTTCAGCGTCTAAAGCTGCTTCTTTTATAACTTCAGATAAAGTTGGATGCGGGTGAATTACTGTAGATAAATCTGTAAGTTTCAGTTTTAACTTAATCGCTAGTGTAGCTTCTGGAATTAGATCAGATGCTCTTGGACCTATTATATGAATTCCTAAGATTTCCTTTGATGTTTTTTCCGCAATTATTTTCACTGTCCCCTCAACATCTCCCAGAGTTAGAGCTCTACCATTTGCAGAGAAAGGAAATCGCCCATTAATAACATCATATCCTTGATCTTTTGCATCTTTTAATGTAAGTCCCACTGCTGCAACTTCAGGGATAGTATAAACGCATCTTGGGATAGCCCTAGGATCATAAGTTGATTTCAAACCCATAGAGTTCTCAGCAGCTACTACACCTTGTTCAGAAGCCACATGAGCTAAACTTACAGTTACTAAATCACCTACCGCATATATATCTCTAATATTTGTCTCCATTCTCTCATCAACAAATATTCCTCTTGAATTATATGATATACCTACACTTTCAAGCCCTAACTCATCTATATTTGGAGCTCTACCTGCAGCAATTAGAACTTTATCAATAGCTAAAGACTCTTCTCCAACTTTAGATTTAATTGTAGCATTAACTTGATTTTCATCTTTATTAAAATTCTTGACTGTAGCACCGAGCATAATTCGTATTCCTTTTTTATTTAAAGCTCGAGCTAATCTAATTCCTAGTTCTTTTTCTTCTGTCGGAATTAATGTGGACATCATCTCTACGATAGTGACTTTTGAGCCTAGAGCCGCATATATGCATGCAAATTCAGCTCCTTCAGGTCCTCCACCGATAATAAGCAAAGAGTTTGGTATTTTCTTGGGAGATAAAATATCATTTCTATTTGCATTATCGACAATGGATTCAATTCCCGACATTGGAGGTGTTTTATTTTTTGATCCAGTAGCTAGAATTATGGATTTAGCTTTAATTTCTTCAGACGTCCCATCATCTTTTTTTACCGTAACACTATTCGGACCTGATAGAATACCTTTCCCTTTAAAAATAACTATATTGTTTGACTCGAAAAGATATTTGATGCCATCTCTAAGTTTAGAAATTATTGTATCTTTTCGTTTCACAATACTTTCGAGGTCAAAAGAAATTTCACCAACTTTGATGCCAAACTCTTGGGACCGCTTTATTTCTTCTAAACATTCAACACTTCGCAGTAAAGCTTTTGTGGGTATGCATCCCCAGTTTGTACATACACCACCTAAAAAACTTCGTTCTATTACAGCTACTTTGCCTCCTAACTGTGCTGT
This sequence comes from uncultured Nitrosopumilales archaeon, assembly GCA_964397515.1. Classification (GTDB taxonomy): domain Archaea; phylum Thermoproteota; class Nitrososphaeria; order Nitrososphaerales; family CAYNJB01; genus CAYNJB01. The sequence goes on from CAYNJB010000010.1 coordinate 4,054, forward strand.
TCTAATGGACGCAGTTTGTCCTCCAGGACCACTTCCAATTACGATCACGTCGAACATATTTGACATTAATGAAGACACCATTATGCCCAATATTAAGAATTTCTAGAAGATTTGTAATCTTCTATATTTCATTTTCATATCAAGTAATTATGCGTTTAATTTCTCAGTATTTTGGATAGATAGTTCAGCTGGAATCTCCGGTAATTTAGATTTGACTTCTTTTTCAGCTATTGTTGATGCGTCATCAAGAATTCTTTCTGCGTCTAAAGTAGCAGCTTTAAAGTCAAGTTGTAATCCTCCACTCTGACCTGCGTCAACTAAGATACTGCTAAGTAGGTTTGAAATCTCAGAAAAGCTATTATCCGTTTGTGGCATAACTGTTGTGACAGTGTCTTGAACTCCTCTTATGGCCGCAACAGCTGGGGCAAGAGTAGCTACAGCATCACCTAAATCTGTTATTGTTTTCATCCTCATAGAAATTTGTTCAAGGGCAAGTCTAGCTGATGTAACTTGTCTAATTAAGTTCCGTATTTGAGAAAGTTCATTAGCTAAAATATTAGCTTTATTTTCGTTTCTTGATTTTAGACTACGGATGGTCGATTTAAGAAGGAAATTATCTCTATCTTTAAGTCTTAATAAGACACGGTCTACACTTGCCATTTGAATCTGGATAGATTTTATAGCACTGTTAAGCTTAGACTTATTAGGCGCCTCTTTCCGAAAACGTCTACTCAGTTTTTTCTTAATTGATGGAGTTTTGGGCCCTGTCCATTTAGAAACAAACTTTGACATAATAACTATATTAAATCAAGATTAAGGTAAAAGTCAAAGGTTCAAAAATTCTAACAAACGGCTAAAAAAGGATAAACCAAATTATCGTGAAATTGACTTAAATTCATCTAAAGTCAATAAAACCTTGGATTTGAAACACTGTATAACTTTTATTACGTGGAATACAATACATAAGAATTTATATTAATGAAATATTAAAAATTATTAGAAATATTTGTTATCTTATAATGTCGTTTTAAAAATAAAATTATATTAATGAAAAAAGTTTTAAATCATTTTAATTTCTTCAGGTGAACATTGCTTCAAAACTTTATGGTTTACAAGATATTTTGGAATCCGCCCACTTAGGCTTTCGATTAAATTAGTTGCAGCTATTTCTGCCATTATAGACCTTGTTTGATTTGTAGCACTACCAATATGAGGAGTTAAAATTATGTTATTTAATTTAAGTAAAGGATTTTTTTTATGAATGGGTTCTTTTTCGAATACATCTAAAGCCGCTCCTTTTATCCAATGTTGTTCTAGAGCTTGAACTAAAGAGTTCTCATCAACTATTGACCCTCTTGAAGTATTAATTAGAAATGCTGAATGTTTCATCTTACGAATTCTATCTTTATTTATAAGATGATGGGTTTCTTTTGAAAGAGGAGCATGTATTGTGATATAGTCTGAAGATGACAAAAGTTCATCTAGACTGACGTAATCGACGCCTAATTCGTTTTCATAACTTTTTATTAGACGATTTCTAGAATAATATAGAATCTTCATTCCAAAACCTTTAGCTCTTTTTGCTACAGCTAAACCTATTCTCCCCATTCCTATAATTCCCAAGATCTTTCCAAAAACATTGGAACCTAATAGGAGGGTAGGTGACCATGGGATGGACCACTTTCCATTTCTGACAAAATTATCTGCTTCAACTATCCTTCTAGACACTGTTAAAATTAAAGCCCAAGTTAAATCAGCTGTTGCATCAGTAAGAACGTCTGGGGTATTAGTAACATATATTCCGCGCTTTGTAGATTCTATTACATCAATATGATCTACGCCACTACTCATAGTACTTACTACTTTTAATTTTCTTGCAATATCAAATACATCCTTATCTATGCGTTCCGTGAGAAGGCATAAAATTGCATCTGCTTTTTCAACTTTATCAAGTAAATGTTTTCGGGAAGGGGGATTATGCCCTAAAACCTCTATTTTACAATAATTTGAAAGTATTTTTCTTCCAATTTCTGGTATAGTTCTAGTTACTAAAACAAAAGGTTGATTTTTTTGCAATTTATGGTATATAATAATTAAATAGCTACAAATAACTTGTGGGAAATACTTTTAATACTCCAATATATTGACTCGTCTTTATGGAACCTGAAGTAAGTCAAAGATCTGGACGACGCATTTCTATTATAATTTTTGCAATAATTGCAGTTGTTGTAATAGCGACAGTCAGTGGTCAGGTCATCCAATTTTGGCTTAATGTCTCAGAATTTGGGGATCTATTTATTCGCCCTATATACTTTGAATTATATGGCGGACTTATTCTAGCAGCGTTAGCTCTATTTAGAATAGATTTTAAAAATCGAAGATCTATTATTTGGTGGATTATACCTTTAGGACTTAGATTATTACGTGAACGTGGTTTTGTTGAGGCTGTACCTAGATCTTATTTTGATTTTAACAAATTCAAAATGGATCCTTTAAAGTTTCTTATGTGGCAAATAACGAAAGTATTTGTTGGGATCGTTATTTTCAGCAATGTGTACTTTGGTATGTCCGTTTTTGCAGCGGGACAAGGCTGGAATTTTAATTTTGAAGGATTAAGTTCTTTAATTCAATTACCTTTCATAACACCAAACGCTGCTAGTCTAGCTTATGGTAATAATGTTGTTGTACCACTAATGCCTTTGCTTGTTCTCTTTGTAGCTCCAATACTTGTGGCAATTGGTACAAGAATGGCTGTATTGTTAGGACTTACTCAAGTAATTAAAATTGTAACCCCAAACATGGATGAGGCTGAAGAAGGGAAGTTCCGTCTAGGCTGGAGAATTGCAACAATAGAAGGGCTTTTAGCAATTGTTTTATTGTGGGGATTAATCAACGCATTCTTCCCCTCAAATATTGATTACAATACACGTTATTATATAATCGGATTAGGAGTTAGTGCTGTTATTCTTGCAGTCATGGCAATAAATGATAGAAAAAAACACTTCAATTTAACATCGAGACGTATCTTAATGCGTGTGGCACCAATTGTCATAATTTTGCTGGCTGTTGGAGCAGTAATGTCTGTAAACGATAGTATAGCCGATGCAAGAAAAGTAGAGTGGTTAGGCCCATATATAGATCAACAAATATCTGTTAACCGATACCTAGCTCAACTTGATGAAGTAACAGAATACCAATACAACTTTAGTGTTCCTAATGTTTCACCGAATGAAATCTCCAATTTAGTGAATGAAAATAGTGATTTACTTAGTAAAGTAAGATTATGGGATTGGAACGCAGCTTTTGCAAAATTAAAGCCTGATATTGGGCTTATTCCTTATGTGGACTTTTCTGATTCGGATATTTTAAGATTCAACAACTCAATATACTGGAGTGCCTCAATGAAGCCCATAGTTCCAAGTAGCGCAAGAACTGAAGACACATGGTTCAACGAACATATGTATTATACAAATGTTCCAGCAGGCTTTTTGATGTTAGATGGTCATTCAGGAAAGAGTGTAAACACAGAAGAGTTTTTCAGTCAAAGAACTATCTATTATGGTGAATCAGGATTATTTTCTGAAACTTGGGCAGCTAGACCTGTAGGTGGTAGCTCTACCCAATTGGAAGTGGGCGACGCAAATTATCAAGGAAATGGAGGAATAGATATTTCACCGCCAATAAGCTGGATTTTTGATCCAACGTTCTTCTGGGCTTATCAAAATAATGATGTTCATGTTCTTAGATATAGAGATGTTATTACTAGAATGGATATTGTCTTACCTTATTTTGAATACTTTTTTAACTCAAAATCAGTCGATATGATACCCATCACCGATGGTTCTAATTCATATTTCATGATACCCTTGATAGTTGGTTTAGATACAGAACGTGTGCCTTGGAGTGTTAATAATCCATTTGTACGTTTAGTTGGTTATGCGTTTATCGATATTTATAATGCAGATCTATCGATTTATGTGATTGGAGACGATTTTTTCAGTGATCTATTCAAAGCAGCATACAGTGAATATATCATATCAGAAATTCCAGAGTGGGCAATGAGTCAGATAAGATATCCAGAAGAATTGTTTGAATGGAGGGTAAGCATGTATAACTTCTACCATGTAACAGATGCTGAAACATTTATTGTTGCAAGTGAGTTTTTTGAAGTTCCTCAAGATTTAGATACGTACTATATTATAGCTAAACCACCCGGATTTGAGGATCTAGAATATGTAGGTCTTTTATCATTAGAACTACGAGGTGCTGGAGGAAAAAATCTTGCGGGTTATACAATAATAAGAAATGAAGGGAAACATCTAGGAGAAATGATCTTCTATGAAGTTCCTCTTGATTCGCCTACTAAACTACTTGGTCCAACTGCAGTCGAAGAAGCTCTTGAGAAAGATCCACAATTTAAACAACTTGAGACATTATGGGGCAAGGAGTCGCGTATTGGTGACAAGATACTTTACAGAGTTGGGGATCATGATGTCTATTTCATACCTGTTTATACAGCAGGACCTGGTGGTGTTGTCACCGAATTGGGTGTTGTCGCATCAGTAAGTGCAGCTTTTACTGGCGAAATATCAGTTGGATTAGGGAATAATATCTTTGACTCTTATAGAGCATTCTTAGGTCAATCCATCAATGCCACTATCAATCAACCTATTGATGACGAAAAAGATGTAGATCAATTAGTAGATAAAGCTAATGAATTACTCCAATTGTATCTAGAAAGCTGGTCTGAAGGAAATTATGAAGACGCTGGAAAATATCTTGGAGAATTTATTGAAGTATGGGATAAGGTAGTAGATAAGACACGTGGCGGCTAAGCTATATCATGGTTGGAATTAGACGTAAACGAAGACGTAATGATAATTCGTTTAATTTAATTATGATGGGTTTAGGCGCAATAATAATTTCTATTGTACTCGTTACTACAATAAGATTCCAAAGAGGTCTTTTTGGGTTCTTACTTGCAGGTTTAGCTATAGCTCTTGTAGTTTATTGGCTAAAAGACATAAGAAAGACAGTTAGACAAGAAATGATGCCAACAATTGCAAAACAAAAAAAATGGTTCTATGATGTCATCGAAAACAGTGAAAATATAACCTTGGTAGCTGAAGTTCCAGGACCTCATGAACAAGTAAAAATTGAAGTTTTGGAGCGAAAAATCAAGATAATCAGCGGCAAAGATTTTTCGCGTGAAGTTAATCTCTCAAAAAAAGTTGAGCTTCTTAACTCAAGTTACATTAACGGCATGCTAAATATAACACTTAAAAAAGTATAAACAAAAAAAATCTCTTTTATATTATTAATTATAACAAAAGTTAACAGATATAAAAAATTCTGATTATATCAATTATGGATATATGTTAATTAGATAATAAAGTAAACCTTATTGAATACTAGAGAATAAACCCTTGAGTATTCAACATGATAGTTCTATCTAGAAATAATCTTATCTCGTTGTTAAAAATGAATGACGTAATGAATGTTATCGAAACAGCGTTCAATGAACTTGCCCAAGGATCTGCCTCAATTCCCCCTAGAACTATAATTAATATTGAAAAAGAAAACGGATCAATGTTATTTATGCCTTCATATTTGAATAAAAGCGGATCTCTAGCTATTAAGTCTGCAGGTATGTATAAAGAAAATCCTAAAAAATATAATCTTCCAACGATTATGGCATCTCTTATTCTATTAGATCATAAGACCGGTGAACCACTTTGCTTAATGGACGGAAGTTATATTACCGCGATTAGGACTGCTGCTGCAAGTGGTTTAGCCGCAAAATATCTAGCGAGGGAAGATTCAACCACTATTGGTATTATCGGTGCTGGTGTTCAGGCTGAAACTCAAGTTTTAGCTATGATGCAAATTAGACCGATAAAAAGAATATTAGTTTACGATATAATCTCTGATAAAATTAAGTCATTTATCTCAAGTTTATCCGAAAAAGTATCTTGCGGCTTTGAAGCAGTAAAAAACCCTGATAATCTTCTTGAAAAATCTGATATAGTTATTACTTCTACTACTTCAAAGACCCCTGTTTTTACAGGTACGAAACTTAAACCAGGTACTCACATATCTTCAATTGGATGGGTCGGAACAAATGGACGTGAATTAGATACCTATACTGTTGAAAAATGTAAACTTGTAGTAGATACTATGGATGGTGTTTTATCAGAATCTGGAGATATTTTGATTCCTATAAAAGAAGGAAAAATTACTAAAGATCATATCTGGTGTGAGCTTAAAGACCTAACTTCAGGAGCTAAAAAAGGCCGTACTTCTAATAAAGAGCTAACTTTATGGAAAAGTGTTGGTCTAGCTATTGAAGATGCTGCTACAGCACAGTTAGCTTATCAAAAAGCTCATGAATTTGGAATTGGCACTCCCATTCATCTTTATGAATAATACTCCTTAAGACTTATCTTCTAGCTTATCCATAAGCAGTGATATGCCAAAAGCTTTTGTTTTAATAACTACTGTTCCAGAAGCTGAAGAAGAATTCCTTGATGAGCTTCGAACAATAGACGGAATCAAAGAGGCAACATCTGTATACGGAATATATGACTTCATAGCTAAAGTTGAAGCTCCCTCATTAGAAGAAGTCAAAGCAATAATAACTTCGAAGTTAAGAAAACTTACCGATATTCGCTCATCTGTAACTCTTATTGCTGCCGAAGGCTAGCTTGAACTATTACACACTTAAAGTTGCATTAAACCCTTTTTATCTTTATAATCAGAATTATTCGTCAAGGGGAGCACATTTTTTATGAACCCACTTTTCTTGATAATTCACAATTTCTTGACCTACTTTAACATCGCCATCACATTCTGAACATTTTGTTTTAAATCGCGCCCTCAAAATCAGTCATCTTACATCATTATCGTATGAGCTTAATAAACTATTAGTGTAATCTTAATGATTTAAATGAAACTTTTGATATGTTAAATCTTTTACAAATAATATGAAACGAATCAATATAAGTAATTATTAATCATCATTGGTAATTAATAAACTCATTTATAACCTGATCATTAATTACATCTAATGTTGAAGATTGAGCGCCAAAGTTATTTTACTATCTTACAATTCTGATATTGAACGACTATGTGCTGCCGCGATGCGTTCCTGCTATTCCCCGCATTCCGCATACTCTTTATATTCAAATACTCCCAAAGCTGGAAAAATCCTTGAAGAAGAAAAAACTTATTTTGATGACACCCGTGTTACCTATTTTCTAAGAAAAGCGATAGAACTAGGACATATGGATATTTTAGAACATGGATCCTTAACTTATGATATTCAAGGTGTATCTCGAGCTTTAACCCACCAATTAGTTAGACATAGACTAGCATCATTTTCCCAGCAGAGTCAGAGATATGTGAAAATAACTCGATCCTTTGGATATGTTAAACCTCCAAAATTAGGTGATGAGAAAATTCCTATTGAGATCGATGGAAAAACTCTTGATCTAAACTTTGAAGACATAGTTGAAATAACGAAACAAATGGAGGAGGGATATGTCCAACTTAAAAAAAGTGCAGAAGATGCTCGCTTTATACGTATAGGTGGAGCTTCCACCAATATTGTGATGACAACGAATCCCCGTGAATACCTTCATATTTTTAGTCTTAGGTGTGCAAAAGATGCTCAGTGGGAAATACAAGATATTTGTTACGCTTTGCTAGCCTCAGCAAAAATAGTCGCCCCTAATATTTTTAAAATAATTCCAGCAGCCATGAATGATAACTACATTAAAGAACGATTACAAAAGATAGATAACCTAATTGAAACTCCAAGAAATCGCTTTAATAAGGCATCTAAAGGTGAACTCGTTGAAATACCATTACAAGACCTAAATCTTCACCATTTAGTTAAAACCTATATCAGAAAAATGTAGGTTAAACTCTATTTTACAGCATCTCTAGAAGATTCAAGGCTGTTAATAACTTCAACAGGAATTCTTGCCGATTTTTCTCCCTTAACCCATATAAAAGTAAATGTGCCTACTGCCAGAACTATCCTTCTTCTCTTATCAATAACCTCTGTCTCAATTTTAACAGTTTTTGGTTTAATTTCTACTACTTTAGACACAGCTATAACTATATCATCAAACTTTGAAGGCGCATTAATTCTGAAGCAGCATTCTCCTATAACAAAGGTTCCTTGGAATATCTTCCTTTTTAATTTGGTTTCTTTATTTGATCTGAAATTGAAACCCAAGTACCTAAAAAATTCAACGATTTCTATATCCATCCATTTTGCATAATTTAGAAAATATACTCTACCACTATGATCTGTATCTTGGAAACCAACTCTTATTTCTAATCCATTATAGCTCATGACCATACGATATAAGAAAACAGGTTAAATACATTGATTTTTTATTGTAAGAACCCTTATAGGTATCAGATACAAAACTATTATTAGCGATAGGGAAGCACTGAAGAAATGAGTAATACTGGAAAGACTTTGACTTTCGATCCAAAACTGTGTAATGGTTGCGGTGACTGTGAAAAAGCATGTGAAACAAGAAACGAAACTATTTCTCCAAAAAGTATTCGTATGGTTAAAAATGATGATGGTTCAGCACTAGTATATTTCTGTCTTCAATGCGATCAACCATTATGTAAAGCAATATGTTCAACAGATTCAATCAAATTTAATGAATCTTATCAATCTTATACAATATCTGATAATACATGTATCCGATGTAGAAGCTGTTCATTGATATGTCCTTACGATGGAGTATTTTATGATAATAAGGAAAACAAAATGATCAAATGTGATTTATGCGGTGGTAGCCCTAGATGTGTAAAAGTTTGTAAGCTTGGAGCTTTAACATTTAATGTTTCTGAACTAACGTCTTCTGTTAAACGAAATAGAATTGCTATAGGGTTATCTAACGCCAGCAAGTCCGGTTTGTTGAATATTACAACTCATAAAGCTGAAGGCGATATCGGTTTCTTTACAAACTCCGTTTTTAACAAGTCTGAAGGTGTTCGGAAGTTCTTAGATTATTGTCACGGAAATTTATCCACTGTATCAGAATCTGCGGCTTTAGCTCCAATGTCTGAATCAATTTCAAATAGACGAAAAACTATGGGGCTGTGTCAGATTAAACGCCCTAAAGATGAAATTCGCATTCTAACAAATAAGCTGGGTCTTGGAAAAGTTGTTAAAAAATGAATAATTTACATTATTCTCTCTTCCTTGGATGTTTTATTCCCGCGAGACTTCCACATATTGAATCAATCACACTCAAAGTATTGAATATCTTGGGTGTGCAAACAACTAATCTTGAGAATGCAAGTTGTTGTCCAGACCCTGTATCATCAACTTTCGCTAATCGATTTGCCTGGCATGCCTTAGCAGCTCGAAATCTCTCTCTTGCAGAGTTTGAAAAAAGGGATCTGTTAACATTTTGTTCTGGTTGTAACTTAACACTTAGTTCTGTAAACAAAGAACTAAAAGAAAATATTGAACTTAGGAACTCAGTTAACGACTCATTATCTTCTATAGACCGTAATTACTCTGGTGACATAAATGTTCGAAGTATATTATGGCTCCTTTATTCAAAAATTGGAGTTTCTGAAATTAAGAAACATGTTAAACGACCATTGAAAAACTTAAGAGTTGGGATTCATCTTGGTTGCCATATTCGGGAAGATCTAGAGGAATATGATGATCCATCTAATCCTCAGTCTATGAAAGAACTTGTGAGCGCTATAGGCGCTGAAAACGTAAGCTACAAATCAGAATCTCTGTGCTGTGCATCTTTTGCTAGATTTATTCATGAATCAAAGTCATTATCACAAGTTGATGAAAAATTATTTGATATGCAAAATGCTCAAATAGACTGTTTGGTCACAATATGTCCTACATGTTTTCTTCAATATGATGTTGGACAACTTGAAGTTAATATTAAATTAAAGAAAAATTATAATATCCCCGTTCTCTATTATTCTCAGCTCCTAGGATTGGCCATGGGCTTAACTCCGCAAGAAGTTGGATTAAATTTTCACCGAATAAAAGCAAAAAGAGTTATTGAGAAACTGAATATTTGACATAGACAATCTTTTATCATTGTGATTAATAATCGACAATGTGTATAATTGATATTCCTAAAATAATCCTTTAACATGTCATTTTACTTATTTAAGATGGATTTAACAACATATATCTCATACAACAATAAAAAATGGGTAAAAATTGCATATAATTTGATTATTTGGACTTGATTAAAGAATTAATACATTTTATTGAATCATGTGAAGTGATTCGAAATTGTTTAGAGACTTAATATTACTCCTATTGTAATCTGTTTTTGTGAGGAATATAATACTTTTAGGAATTGCTGTAGTTCTTCAAGCCATCAACCGCCGAACTGTTGAAGCCCATTCCCCATCAATATCTCCGCCTTTGATATTAGTCTGAAAGTGGTCACAGCCTTTCATTTCGAGCACTCTAACCACGCCTGACTGCGTCTTCAAAGCTGAGACCATATCTTCACTTTGAGATTTCATGATAGAATCTTCGTTTTCACCTACTGCTATGAAGAAAGGAACCGTGTTACCACGTACATGTAGAATAGGACTGGCATTAGCGGCATCATTGCATGATTTCAATAAGGGTTTAGCCAAGGTGAGTGCCTCACCCGAAATGTCGAATACTCCGCTTACCGGAAAGCAGCCTTTGACAACATTTTTTGGCAGACCGTGTCTTGGCAGGGCATCCAGCTGGAGGGTGATTAACGCTGCCAGATGTCCTCCAGCCGAATGTCCTCCTACAAATATCCGATCATGATCACCTCCATACCTGTTTATGTTTTGGTAAACCCACTGTAATGCATTCCTGCAGTCATCTAATGGAGATGGGAACTTGGAATCTGGGGCCAGTCTGTATCCGACAGAGACGAATATGGCCGGTAGGCATGTAATCGCTGATGCCATGAACCCCATCCACTCCTTGTATCCGTGGGTCCAAGCTCCGCCATGGATGAATAACAGTACTGGAACACCTGTAGATGTGGAACTTTCATGGAGGTATAAGTCTAGAAGTTGCTCATCTTCAGACCCATAGGAAATGTCCAGCTTAACCTTTGATTGCTCTTGCGCATCTCTAGATAGCTTTAGGACAGTAGCAGTATATATATCTGCGATAGGTGACATAGGCTGTTGATATTTTAGGGTCTTAGACATATTACTCCCACCTGAAATATGTACTATAAATTAAAATTTTTAAGATTAAATAATTCTTCAATAATTGTGACACTCATTAATTTAGATTGTCCAATTATTTATTAGTTATAATTATTCAAATATTTTATTTTAATAATCACGTTTTTTATTTTTTTGCTCTTCTCTAAGAAGATTATGAAGTCTGAAATTTGTTTCCTGTCCTTGAGATAATTTATGTCCACAAAAGTTGCAAACTATATTGTTATCTATTTGTTTTAATGAATGTTTTCCACATTTGGGGCACACCATATTAATTTTATTTTTATACATGAATAATAATCTCAATGTAATCTAGCATTAAGCTTAATTTAAGGTATACTATATATTCAGATCTTAACCTCTGTTCTAAATGTCTTAATATCATCATGTGGGCTAATAGAGACGTTTTTAAAACCCTGAGGCGGTGATCAATATGTGTACAATATATTAGATGGACTTATCATTAAACGTGATGTCCCAACAAAGTTATATCTTTTTAATGATTATTTTAAAGGATTCAATAAAGTTAAAGCTATTCAAAATCTATTTGGTGATCAGACCGAAAATATTTTAAATAATCTTAAAGTTGAATTCTTTTCTTCTCGATTTGGATATATGGGTTTAAGTGATTCTGACGGCCATCTATTAATAAGCACTTACCATCTGAAGAACAGTGAATTTCATATACTTTACTTGGATATTATACATGAGCTTTTCCATCTTAAACAATTTCAGGAAGGCAAACAGCTCTTTAGCAGTGAATATTCATATGTTGACAATCCTATTGAGATCGATGCATATCGTTATACTATAGATGAAGCTAAAAAAATAGGTATGAATAGAGAAGAAATAATTGAATATTTAAAAGTTGAGTGGATTGATGATATTGAACATGCGCGATTGTTAAAAAGTCTTGACATTAGAGATAAATAGATTTCTGATTTTATTTAATATTTGTGTTAGACAGTATTTTTATTAAATTCAATATTTTCCCCTATTATCTTTAATCATTGTTAAGGCTGAAGCTTAACAATTAAAGGTAATATTAAATAGGCTAAATCTTCAATAAATATATTGATATCACATGCCTAAATCTTCAAAGAATGGAGGATTAATTAAGACGAAGTCCCTTATTTTAGTGACAGTTATTATATTCGGTGCCATAGCATCCATTAGTTATTTATCCCAATCTGACATATTTACTTTCACTACCGTAACTACAACTTCAACAAGAACATT
>CAYNJB010000011.1:0-16003 GCA_964397515.1 uncultured Nitrosopumilales archaeon
ATTTCTTCCTGTGTTGTCGAGTTATATCACCGTCTAACGGAGTTAACCTATATTTGATTATTCATAAAAATAGTTTTTAAATGTTAATATCAATTCTATTTGACAAACTTTTTTTATTATTGCCACAATTGATAAATCAACCCCAAATTTCCAACAAGTCAAAAAATTCAGTTATCAATAAACTACAAATTTGGAATACATATATTTAAATTATTGATAATCATAGAAATAAGTTAAGATGTCTGATACCCTTGAATCTATGTCACAAATAGACGATAAATATGAACCTAATACAGATCTTATAGAAAAAGCTCATGTTAAAAATTATGAAAAAATCTACAAAGCATCAATTGAAGACCCAATGAAATTTTGGGAAAATATTGCAAAAGAACTTGAATGGTTTAAACCTTGGGAAAAAATAATTGATTGGAACTTCCCATGGGCTACATGGTTTAAAGGCGGTAAAACAAATATTGTATTCAATGCTCTTGACAGACATATTAAAAATGGGAAAAAGGACAAAGTTGCACTATATTGGGAAGCAGAAGACCGCACCCCGAAAAAATTAACATATGGTGAATTATATAATCAAGTTAACAAGTTTGGTAATGCTCTTAGAAATTTAGGGGTAAAAAAAGGTGACCGTATAACTATTTACATGCCTAGAAGTCCAGAACAAGTTATTGCAATGCTTGGCTGTGCAAAAATAGGTGCAGTACATTCAGTTGTATATTCGGGTTTTAGTGCAGGTGCGTTAAAAGAAAGATTGGACGCAGCTCAATCTAAAGTAGTTATAACTTCTGATGGGAGTCATCATCGTGGGAAAGTAATCAAGCTAAAGAATATTGTAGATGATGCTAGACAAGGTGTTGAATCTGTCAAATATTGTATAGTGACAAGACACTGTGGAAATGAAACTAAAACTATTCCGGGTGACATAGAATGGACACAAATCGTAAACAATGCTTCTAATAAACTGAAGTGTGAAGAAATGAACTCTGATGACATGCTATTTATCTTGTATACTTCAGGTACTACTGGTAAACCAAAAGGAGTAGTTCATGCTCATGGTGGATATCAAGTAGGGGTATATATAACAGCAAAATGGATATTTGACTTAAAAGATAACGACATCTTTTGGTGTACTGCAGATCCTGGTTGGATTACTGGACATAGTTATCTCGTATATGGACCATTGATAAACGGGGCGTCCATTTTCTTCTATGAAGGAGCCCCTGATTTTCCAGAACCTGATCGATGGTGGTCAAACGTTGAAAGATATGGGGTGAGTATTCTCTATGCAACTCCAACTGCAATCAGAGCTCTTATGAAATATGGCGATAAATGGCCTAAAAAGCATAATTTATTCAGTCTTAGACTTTTAGGCAGTGTTGGTGAACCAATAAATCCTGAAGCCTGGACATGGTTTCGCAAAGTCACTAATGGTGAATTAACAATTATGGACACATGGTGGCAAACTGAAACAGGGATGGTACTTATTACACCTTTTCCTTCAACAATCTGCAAGCCTGGATCTGCTTCCAGACCTTTCCCTGGAGTTGAAGCGTCTATTATAGATAAAGACGGTAATGAAGTTCCCGCCAATACTGGAGGGAATCTTATAATCAAGAAACCATGGCCATCAATGATGATTTCTATTTATAATGATCCTGCTCGTTATGAGATGTATTGGAAAACTATCCCTGGAGTTTTCTACACTGGAGATACTGCAAAAAAAGACAAAGATGGATATTTCTGGATAATGGGCAGAGCTGACGATGTTCTAAAAGTCTCAGGATATCGAATAGGCCCTGCAGAAATCGAGAGCAGCCTAGTAAGTCATCCAGCAATAGTTGAGGCCGCAGTGATTGGAAAGCCCGATCAATTAAGAGGTGAAATAATGAAGGCATTTGTAATTTTAAAACAAGGATATAATGGAAATGTTGAAATGATTAATGATCTTAAGAAACATGTTAGATCAAATATGGGTCCTATTTGTGTACCATCTGAGATTGAGTTTTTAGCTAACCTACCTAAAACTCGAAGTGGAAAAATAATGCGAAGACTCCTTAGAGCTAAAGAACTTGGTCTTCCAATTGGTGACACATCAACTCTGGAAGATTAATTATTAAAATAAAATCTGATTATAGACAAATTTTATTATATACCTGTTTTTATACAAGTGTTGTGCGACAACAAGGAAGTATTTCATTTATAGGTCAAGTAGAACGTATAGAAGGCAGTATCTCTAGAATCAAAATAAAAACGGAATTTTGTGAAGGCTTAAATAAAATTGATAGTTTTTCCCATCTCATAATAATCGGGTGGTTCCATCTTAAAGATAGCAAAAAAGATAGACAAACTATTAATGTAGTTCCAAAAAGACATCCTGGCGCTCCTGAAATTGGGGTATTTGCATCGAGAAGTCCTAATCGGCCAAATCCTATAGCAATATCCACTGTAGAGCTCTTAGGTATTGAGGGATGCACCGTTTTAGTTAAGGGACTTGATTTCATGGAAGAAACCCCAATTGTTGATATTAAACCATATCTTCCTAGGGCTGACAAAATCGTCGATGTAAAAACTCCTGCATGGACTACTAAAGGTCCTCCATCATAATCCAGATTAATTATTATTTTCGATTAATCTTTTGTCATTCCTTGAATCTACACCAATTCCTAATTATGCTTTTATCCCACATTTTTTTCTCTATTCCAAACCGATTAATTGGCTTAGTAAGATGACGTTGTGCTCTAGCCGGTGGGAGAAAAAGACCGGGTTTTATTTGTCTATTATCCTCATAATTTATGATCTGTTTTTTTCCACATTTCTGACATTTAAATTCAATTTTTTTTATAGGTCGGTTAATTTTCTTTTTACAATTTTTACAGTAAAATATTAATTTAGGAATTATTCTAATAATTCTTAGGTATTCCACATTTAATACAGATGGATGGTTACTTGTCTTTTTCCGTATACCCCCGCCAACTTCTATTATATCCCCTGGTTCAAGATAAATGAATTTTTTTCGAAAAGAGCCCGAAGGTTCATAAACTGCGCACATAATCTCATTCACTGAATTTTTTATAGGAATAAAAAGATGCCCTCCTCTTTCTATTCTTGCTTTTCGTGTCACCATTCCTTTGATGTAGCCTGATCTATAGGCATTCAAATTTGACTCTAAACATTGTTTTAAATGAATCCCTGTTCCTTGATTAGTACGATAAATAACATAGCGTTCTACTTTCTCACCTATTTTCAGTATTTTAAATGCGTCCAATAGTACTTGAGGTGATTCTCCACGAATACCAAAAAACACTGGATCAGGACTATTTGGCGTTATTAATACTCTCCCCGTATCATAATCATAGTTATTGAAGGTCAGAGGATGTGTTTTTTTATCCATCTTATATACGGACTCATTAATAATTTCTCTCTTACTGCCCCATTTTTCTTTTGATCTATATGTGAGAAGTTCGTATGTGTGATCTTCATTCAGTGTATTTCCTACTGCTGCTAAAGCCCCTTTAATACCCGAACCTTTCCCCCAAATAGCATATTTTATTTCATTACGATTAATCACTTTTTTTACTTCTTTCATTTTAACTATAGAAAATAAAGCTTCGTTTGCTATACTTTTTACATCTGATGGAATATTTCCTTTAATTAAGACTGTTCCTGCATTAATGTTATCTGAGAGTTGATTTTCAATTATTCCACATATTTCATTAAATATTTTTTCAGGGTCATCCGAAGTAAAACTGATTGCTATTGCAGCATTTCCTTTTGTCTTCCATGGAATATTCGGGTTAAGCCTAATGAGTCTTGGATAATCTAAAAATCCAATTTTTGGAAGTGTTTTTTTAATAATTTCTGTTGCAACATAAGTTGTACACCCTCCCTTAATTGTATCTGTATCATCTAATCCTATATGTGCTAGCAATCCTTAAAACAAATACATCTGTTTTATTCTATATTTATCAATGTATCACTCATAAGTTTCTATTAAAAAAATTAACTATATATGTAAACAATAACTATTAGCACTAATAGTAGTATAGATAATTATTAGATGTATGTGATCTTGATTGGATAATTTATTAAATAAATTAATGGGTCAGATATATACTATTACTGACCCCGAGACTGGAATACGTTTAGATCGTACTAATTTAATCATAGACTCTAAAATTCTAAAAAACGGGAAAATACAGATTGTTTATTCTCCTTTTTCTCCAGCTAGTCCTGTAGCTGTCAATCTTGGGAGGCAAATTAAGACCGTAGCTCAAAAAAGCGCTCCAGAAATGGAAATCGAAGTTATCTGTCAAGGCCATATTATGGATGACCTAATAAA
The DNA here is from genome assembly GCA_964397515.1 of uncultured Nitrosopumilales archaeon. Classification (GTDB taxonomy): domain Archaea; phylum Thermoproteota; class Nitrososphaeria; order Nitrososphaerales; family CAYNJB01; genus CAYNJB01. The sequence goes on from CAYNJB010000011.1 coordinate 4,355, forward strand.
TCGATTACTTAAAGAATAAATCAGGTTAATGCTTTTATCATCTAGAGATAACATGTACATGCTATGGATTCAGCTAGTCCCATAAAAATTAATACGAAGTACTTTGCAGCAATTCGAGAGATAATAGGTAAGACAGAAGATTTCTTTATATTGTCTGGTAATATAAATGCGAAAAATCTGTTAGATGCTATGTGTTCACGATATGGTAAACCTTTTTCAGAATTTGTAATGGATACATCTGGATCACTAAAAGAAAATCTTATCATACTTGTTAACGGAAAATCAATAGATAAACCTGATTTGTCTTTGATTACACTTACTGATGGTGATTTAGTAGTGATTCTTCCACCTATAGGTGGAGGATAAGGATTAATCTAATTGATTTACACTAAGATTTTTATTGAATCATACGGTTGCAGTGCAAACCATGCAGATGCTGAAGTAATCGCCGGGTTATTAAAGAACGCTGGATATCAAATAATTCAATCTCCTCATAACCAAGATTTAAATATTATAGTTAGTTGTTGTGTAAAAGAAGCGACATTCCAAAGAATGATAAATCGAATCAAAATACTTGCTAAATCTGGAAAACCGTTGGTAGTAGCTGGATGCATGCCAGCAACAGAAGCTAATGTTATATCAAAAATAAATCCGAATGCTAGCCTTTTAGGTCCGAATTCTCTTGATCAAACTGTTTATGCAGTCAAAATGGCCTTGATCCGAAAAAAAACAATAAATCTTAAAGAGACATACGATTACAAACTTCTCAAACCTAGGATAAAACTAAACCCTATAATTGGTATAGTTCAAATAGCGTCCGGTTGTCTTTCAGCCTGCTCTTTCTGTCAAGTTAGATTAGCCCGAGGAAGGTTAAAAAGTCTATCTTCTTCTGATATCTTAAATGAAACTGACAGATTAATAAAAAGCGGGTGTAAAGAAATCTGGTTGACATCTCAAGATAATGGGTGTTACGGAAAAGAAATTGGTTCATCAATCTCAGAATTATTAAATAAATTTTCTTTGATAAAACCTGACATTATGGTTAGAGTTGGTATGATGAATCCTATGAATATCATGCATGATATTGATAATGTAGTTGATGCTTTTACTAATGAACAGTTCTTTAAATTTATACATCTGCCTCTTCAAAGTGGGAGTGATCGAATATTAAATCTTATGAATCGGAATTATTCATGTGATGACTTTAAAAAAATAATTAATAAATTTAGAAGAAAATTTCCACAAATTACTCTTAGTACCGATATTATCGTTGGGTTTCCAGGCGAAACTGAAGAAGATTTTCAAGAAACTATTAATATTCTAAATGATATTAAACCCGATATTACGAATATTTCTCGTTTCAGTCCTCGATCTGGAACAAAAGCCTCTAAGCTAACACAATTACCAAACTCTGTAGTAAAAACTAGATCTTCTATTCTTCATAAGATTAAGGTAGAAATACAATTAGTCAAAAATTCTTTTTGGATTGGCTGGCAAGGAAAAGTATTAATCGATGAAAAAGTTCGAGATGCAATTCTTGGGCGAAATTATGCTTACAAACCAATAGTGCTACATTCAACTAACAATTTAGGTGATATATCCTATGTTAAAGTAATTTCTTCAACATCTAATTGTCTTACAGGCTTGTTGAATCCAAATACAAATATAATCAGTCAATAATAAATGACTCAAAGTCGATTTTATTCAAATACAGTACGATTAAAGGGCGTCTTTCTGTATTGTATTCAGATTATCCAATGACTGTTTCTAAAGCACATCACAATAAAGATATTATTGCAATTGCATTAGGAAGTGCCGGAAGTAGGATTGCCTCAAGACTCAGCTTGATGAAAACCATAATTGATAAATTTTATTTTATTAGCTGTGATAAACAGGATCTTATTAATAATTCTGAATCCTCTTTATTAATACCTTTAGATTATAGGGGAAAAAATACACCGGCAAATGTGCGAGGCGCTGCAATAAAGTTTTTGCCTAAAATCGAAGAGATAATAAATAGATCCAAAATTGTGTTCATTATTTCTGGTTTAGGAGGATCAGTTGGTTCAGGTTTAGCTACACTTGTTTCTGATGTTATTAAAAAAAATAACGCCACCTGCTTATGTATTGCGGCTATGCCACATAGTTTTGAATCTAACAAACATTTTCAGTCGGCTATAGCTCTTCGTCGTCTTAATAAATCCGCAGATGCAGTTATTGTTGTAGATAATGATGACCTCTCAAATGATTTAGTCGATAATCCAATTTTAGATACCTATGAAATAATAAATGAAAAAATCGCTTTTGTTATTGGGAAAATACTGGGACTTCCTCAAAAAGGCGAACTTCATATTGATCTCAGTAAACTCAGTCGTGTCGTTCTTCAACAAGGAATTTCAGTACTTGGGATAGGTCAAACTCATATTAATGAAGCGCCAGAAGAGGCCGTTTCAAAAGCTGTGAGAATGATATATGATACGGTTGACCCTAATGAAACTGAAAACGCACTATTCTTTTTATCAGGTTCGAAAGGCATCACTACGGGTGACATTGAATGCTCAACTAAACAGATTAGATCTCTTCTTGGAGATCAAAGCTTGAATTTAGAATATGGCCTCAGTACTAATTCTAATAATAGTCTCACAGCCATTATCCTAGCTTCAGGATTTAACGATACAAAGTTTTCTAAATATGATCCAATTGACACCATACTTGGCAAGAACAATCGAATTGATGATTCTTCAGAATGTGAAATTGAATTAGATTTGGATAAACTAAGTAGACTTGATTAGTATTTTCTTTTAAATTACTTATATGTTTTCATAAAAGTAAAATATTCAGGATTGTAATATTGTTTAATTATGAGATTCTTGTTGTGGATAAATTGTGACGACTCCATCTTGATTCTTAACCATCCGAACTGTTATTCTTCTAGGTGGGTTGCCCCTTCCATTTTGCCAAATTATCTCATTTAGATCGGGTGTTAAGTTTATCTCGGAAGCTTTCATATGTTTTTGAGCAAAACTTTTTATCATATTAATAACTCTAACCGTTCTACGATATTTGGGTGAAATCCAAGCTTTAGCAAAAGGTATAGTGTAAATGCGTTCTAATTCTACTTCTTCATTTGTTTTTTCTGTTGACATCTCAATAACACTCCTATTCTGATTTTAGTTTTTGTCTTCGCCACATCCTTTTCTTAGGATGTGTTCTTACATTTCTTTTAGTTTTAGCTATTACCCAAGTTGGAACTGAATAATTTTCTTTAGTTCTTGCTAAAAGCCTATTTTTTACACCTGATGTTTTATTTCTCGCCATAGTTAAATCCTCCTTATTTTAAATTCTTTTTTTGGTTGCTGCATATTTGATAAAATCTTTTTCAGTTCATCATCTGTCATTGGACGAGGCAGTTTACCTGAGCTTACTAACTGAATAACTTGATCTTCAACCAACTTCGCAACTTGAGGTTTAACAATTCTGATGTTTGTTAGCCTTTGGCGTGCTTCTGAAGAAAAAACTAATTTTAAAATAGATTCTCTTGCACCTTTTTGTTGTTCATCTTCTCTTCTTAGATTTTCAGGCCCATTAACATTTTCGTTTTCATTTGACAAAATATTTAACCCCATAGTTAACTATATCTTGTTAGGCCCGGTTTGTCTTTTATCATCTCTTTGAAAATTTCGTTACTTGTCCTATCAAGAAGACTTCTTCCTTTGCTTGTTAGTACTCTACCCTTTGCATCTTGTTTTGTTACTAGACCCGCTGCCTCAAGCTGGTGAATAATATTTCTAATGTTTGAGCCACCTCCATTTCTATGATGTGCGAAAGAATATCCAACTGCTTTGCTTCCACCATACATTGATTCTAAATCACCGAGGCCTATAGGTCCATGAACATATATTTTCCTTAGTAGGGCCGCTGTCCTAGTATACCACCAATCATGATCTTGAGGTGCTCTTTCCGTATGTGATCCAGTTTTTACAAAGGCTGCCCATAAAGGTGGTTTTACTTGAGGTATCCTTTTAATATTATCAGTAATCTTTTTGATCAACGTATTAGCAGGTACATCATAAACGGTGGGCATTATTAGATCATCTTATGTAAACAACCTGAATAACGGCCCTATTTATTTCTATTTCTCTGGGAAATAAATCCTTATGAAAAATATTGTCTTAAATAAACTAAGGTTTTTTAAAAGAACGCCTATAAACATGATCACAATCTAAACAAGTAATTTTAATCATTTTAGCTTTAGGTTCTAATCTAACTCTACAATTCACTCCTGGTACAATAAATCCTTTACAACCATGACAGAATAACCTTTTTCTATTAAAAGGCAATCTAATATTATATCTTAAGCATATCCGTCTAGCTAAGTTTGCTTGTTTAGCGGCTAGGATAAAATCATATTTCGATGTTTCTATTGCTTTTTCTAATAAATATTCAATTCTTTCTCGAGCTATTTTTTTCATCCAATTTCGTTTAGATCGCAACATGATGCCTTTTTCACACTATATATTAAAGCCTCGGGTAATCCACTTACTGGTCGGATAATGTTAAATTTATTGATTGCAGAATCAGCTCTAGAAACAATTCCTCAAGATATTTGGCATGAAAAAAATATTATATCCTCAATAAAAACAAGGCAAAAGAAACCAAGTGAAATCCTGTTGGATCGAAGTCTCCATCATAGAGCAATGCTCAATTTAGAGGATGCACATAAGAGGGGCCGACCTGATCTTATTCACACAACAATTCTTGCATCTACATCCACTCCATTATATTTACAAAAAAAAATGCAAATTTATATTCATACTTATACATCCAAAGTATTAAAAATTAACCTCGGAGTTAGACCTCCTAAGTCATATTTTAGATTCCAAGGATTAATAGAACAAATATTAGGCCATATAGATAACAAACAAACTCTTTCTCCTTTGATCACAGTTCAACAAATGGAATTCTCTGATTTAATTGAAGAAATAAATCCTGATATAATTATAGGTTTTAGCAGATCAGGTAAATCATTACTTATTAAATCATGGTTAGATCAGTGTGTCAATGCAGCAAACCCCGTTTTTATAATAGGCGGTTTCCCTAAAGGCTGTTTTTCAAACGCAATAATTAAAAATCTAGATCTTCTTGTATCCATTCATAATCTGCCTCCCTAAGCTCACGTTGTGACATCAAGAATATTATATGAATATGAAAAATCAGTCACGGTTGATTTATAGAACTATAAGTCTAATTTACTGTACACAATCCAAATACGAAAAACCTGTAATACATTTACTATGTTATTTTCAAATTGTTAAAAAAGTTTTTAAATTCAACTATTAACTTTTTACGAATATCATTGTTTTCTTCTGGATCTTGATGTTTTTTCCATTGTTGGCATAATTGTTTTAATGTTTCTGACTCAGATGGACTAAGAATTCCTCGTCCTGTAGCTTCACCAAACCATTTTTTTGATTGATTAAAAGGTGGAACGCCACCAACTCTCTTATCTTTTTCTTCTAAGAGTCCAATATCCATTCCTAAAGGTTCTCCTGAAAAACCAGCAAAATAAATGTGTTTCATTTTTTTTCTTATATCCTTATAATTATCAAAAAGAGAATTACTTTTTTTACCTTGTTTTTCTTGGATCATATTCTTTAAAGTTAAATCTATATGCATAACTATTGGCTTTACTGTTACAATCATTTGATCACCTGGTTGTTGAAGATTTACAACTTCACATTCATAATTGATATAACACTCATTTATTATAGGCGGTTTTATCTCAATTGATGGCGTTGTTGTTAATCCCGCTACATCCAGTTTTATTCCATTTGGTAAATTCATTCCAACAATCCAAGCCTGTTTTGCAATGCTATATGATGGAATGTTTAGTACTATCTCTCCATTTTTAACTATGTTCTTCATGGTCTGCCTTTGAGGCGATATCCCTAGTATCAATAAAGGTGGATTTATTGATGCAGGCATTGTTAAAGCAGCGGTCATAGAAGTAACATTTTCTTTTGAATCTATTGTTGTTAGAATCGTAAGTGGTCTTGGCCCAATGAAGGACATCCCTATTTTTGGTTGCATAGTAATCTTATTGGACATATCCGAACACCCCCCAACCTAAATGTGATTAAAAAGTATTGCTTTGATAATTAATATCCTTTTATTAATATATTGTAACTAAGTAAAAGTCGACAAAAAACCATGATGTATTTGACGAACCTCTAAATATCATCTAAATGTATCTCTATTTTTTGTTTGGTATCTGATGCATCTATCTCTTTAGGCTTAGCCGCAGCGGTAGTTATGTTAGCGTTTGCTGGAAACTATCTATCTAAAAAAACTAAAATTCCTGATACCTTAATATTAATATTCGTTGGTTTCCTAATTGGGCCTATCTTTGGTATATTTAATGAGGCTTCAATATCTTCTGCTGCTCCCATTATTATAACTTTTTCTGTAACCGTTATCGCATTTAATGGTGGATTAACTACAAATCTTTTTCGTGCCGCTCAAGAGAGTCCTCGAGCTTTGAAACTCACAATGCTTACAATGATCTCAACATTATTTTTTCTAACTTTATTCATTTATTTTTTTCTGGGGTGGCCATTGTTTGAGAGTCTCTTATTAGCCTCAGTATTAGGTGGGAGTGGTCCTCCAATAGTCTTAGGGTTTTTTACACGTGCTAGTGTACCCGAAAGAGTCAATACAATTCTATCAATCGAATCTGCGTTCTCAGATGTAGTTACCATAGCAATTGCTACTGCGATGCTGATGGTTTATACTACCAGTTCTATATCTGGAACCGAGGAAGCAGTGCGCTTGATTGTTGGTGGTCTAACCTCCGGGGGGGTACTTGGGTTTGGAGCTGGCATAGTCTGGTTACGTCTTCTTAAAAACAAAGTCACTGGATCAAATAGGGATATTCTAACTCTTTTTGCAGCTTTTGGAATATTTTCCATATCTGAATTATCCGGTGGTAATGGTGCTATATCTGTTCTTATTTTCGGACTTATTCTTGGAAACGGGAAATCTATTTCACGTATTTTAAGAATGGGGTGGGCTAGTCAAGTTGATGCCGCATCATGGAGATTTCACGGTCAAATCTCTTTTATGGTGAAAGCTTTTCTATTTGTTTATTTAGGCATGTCTACATCTTTAATACAGCCTGATGTCTTAATTTTTGCAATTATTCTGACTATTATTCTTTTAATTATAAGATATTTATCTGTATTTATAACTTCATTAAATGAGCCTCTATTAAGCCTTGACAGAGGTCTTTTAGCTATAATATTTCCTAGAGGATTTGCAACAGGTGTACTTTCCCAAGTTATTGCACATTCAGGAATTCCTGAGGGGAATGTTTTTTCGGATATCGCTGTTTATGTTTTAATAATCTCAATTACAGTAAGTTCATTTGGTACACATATTACTAAGGTTAAACCACCCAAGTTTATTGTAGATCGAGGTTCAAAAGTAACAAAGAAAATTTCAAAGAAGAAGAATAACGTTCAAAATAATCATCTGCCTATCCTTCACCAAAGAGAAGGGGAGTATGTTGAACTCTACAATTTTAAAAAGATTCTCTTAAGAGCTTTATTAAATGATGAATTTAAGGAAGAATGGAGTTCAAAACCCAAAAGCATTAGATTAACCATTAATCCAAAATTGCCTAATCTCGCACCTGATTTTTTTATTCAAACAAAGAGTTCTCAGATTGTGATTGAAGCAACTCCCTTAACTCCTTATGGTGGAATTATTAATAAAGAAATACTAATTGAACTTCATCGAATGATCTCCATGTATAAAAAAATAGGGTATAAAAATGAAGTTAGATTTGTTTTTGACTCCATTTCTGTTCTTAAGAACTTAAAAATATTCCGAAATATACAAGAATATTATAATCAAACAAAACAAAATCGGCAATTCACCGTGACTTTATATCTCCTTGACCCTAAAAAAGAGAAAATAACTCCAGTATCTAATCTTCTAAAGTTGGTGCATCAATAATGGTGATTCATTAAAAAACATAATATTAAATGTCTTTTCGTATCCTGAAACACTCATTTATTGTTTTTAACTGATCTTGGGTCCCAAGGCTTATACAAATTATGTTCTAACCCAAATCTATCCATAATTCTCCCTATAATCTGATTTAAAGATTGATCCATATCCATCGAAAAATCATAAAAGATTGGTAATAATGGAACTATTTTCACTCCTGCTTTTGAGAGAATTAAAAGATTACGTAAATCTTCTTCTAGCAATAACTCTTCAGAAATTGATAAAACAAGTACTCTATTTTCCTTTAAAACAACATCTGCAACCCTGCCAATAAGATCATTAGAATAGCCTTGTGCTAAAAGTCTTAATCTCTGTTTACTACAAGATACAACAATCATCCCCCCAAATTGATAAGAGCCACTTGCAATAGGCGCAGCTAAATCACTATTCAAATGAGATATTATTTTTAACTCTCTAGTTTTTTCTTCTATTCTTGCTGAATCTGGGGCAGTTAAATTATCTTTGTCTATTATTAAATGCGTTTCGACTCCAAGAAAGTTTAGGGTCGTTAACAGTTTTAATCCAATATTTGTATTATTTCCGGATAATGCAACTACGAGTCTCAAACTTGTAGTCATAATCTATTATTAATAAAAACACTTTATAAATGTATGAAATTGATTTTGCATAATAATTTTTTTATTTGTTATCTATTGATTCTTATCATTACATCATTTTAATCATTTCACGGATAATCTTTTAACGAACTAATCGATGAACTGCCTTGGATATTAATTATGTGGTTATGATCGTTATCCTAATTAAAATGTATCAGAGATCAAGTAAAAACTTTATGATAAATTGATTTTTTTCCTCAATAACTTCCATGAGGTGATATGTTACAGCTTTTATCTCTACTTCAGGTTGATGTATTTTGGGCTTTAAAGATTCACCTCTTGCTGTTGCAGTAAGTTCAAGACTACCGTTTTCTACGATGTTCACTGAAAATTCGTTAAAAATATTTGATTTGATAGTGAGCTCAAGAAGTAGTAATTCTAGCCAATTATATAGTAGATGTAATCTATCTATTCCTTTCACTTTAAAGCGTTTAAAGATCTTTGGTCTGATTTTGTCTATCGAGACAACTGTAGCTGTAAAACCAAGAGCCGCGTTTTCAAACGTCTCATTCAGACTTTTTCCGAATGCTTGAAGATATGCATCTGAAACATGATTCAAAAACTGATATTTCTTCTCATTCAATATATCTTCCACATCAATGGGAATAAATCGACATTATAATATTATAATAATATGTGAAGATACTTAACATCATCTAAAAATACTTCCATAACAATCCCTAGATGCCGGGATGGCAGAGTGGACAATATAGACGTTTGATCATATACATAATAATGCGCGGATTCGATAAATACGAAGCGTAGGCCTTGAGGCCATATCTAGAAAGCCCGTGACCCCTCGGGGTCTCGTGGGTTCAAATCCCACTCCCGGCGTATTGATATCTTACAGTATGAAATTGGTGGATTAGATAATTCAATTATTAATCATCTCTTGAAGGACTGCGGTATATCATTTATACCTTAAAATCTTCAAATATTTCAGTTAAATCTGTATTTGACATACCGTTATCATCTTGAATTTTTTGAAGTGCTGGTGGTCGCTGATAATATGTGGGGATCCTTCTTTCTATTCGTGATTCGTAATTCGTTACTAATTCATTTTGATAGAAAACGCCTATGGGTATCTTATCTCCCCATTCCTCAGCTATCTTTACAACCTCAAATTTTTTATTTTGTGTTTGTTCTTTAGTCATCCCAGTTCTAATTACGGGGTCAAATCCCTGTTCTTCAATTTTATATACTCTTGGTCTGGCTTTCTTTGTTACGGGGTCTAGGCGGTCTTCCCCAGAATACCAAGCTTTTGTATTAATATTGTTGTACGTTGGGCATGGTTGAAGAACGTCAATAAATGCAAATCCCTTATGTTCTACAGCTCTTTTTATTATTTCTTTTAAATGTCGTATATCGTATGCATAAGATCTAGCTATAAATGTAACTCCAACTGTTAGAGCTAAAGATATAGGATTTATAGAAGAGTTGATATTTGGTTCAGGGAGCGATTTTGTTTTAACATCTAATCTCAGTGTTGGAGACGCTTGTCCTTTTGTAAGCCCATAAACTCCATTGTTATGCATAATATATGTGAAATCAACATTACGTCTACCTGCATGTATAAAATGACTGGCGCCTATTCCCAGTCCATCGCCATCTCCACCAATTGCCAAGACCTTAAGCTTTGGATTTGCAAGTTTCGCGCCCGTTGCATATGGAAGTACTCTTCCATGTAACGTGTGTATACCATAAGCATTGATGTAATGAGGAAGTTTGCCTGAGCATCCAATACCTGAGAAAATTGCAAAATTATTTGTCTCATGTTCTGTCTCAGTTAAAGCTAATTGTATTGCATTTAATATCCCAAAATCACCGCATCCTGGACACCAATCATTATGTACGTTAGATTTGAGGTCTTTTATTTTATGCGCCATTTGTTAACACCTGCCTTTTTGAAGCTTTTCCATCAATAAAATTTTTAATTGAATGATAAACTTCGTCTTTGGATATTGGTCGCCCGTTATATTTCACTATCCGGTTATCTATCTTTATACCTGTCTTTTCAGTAATTATATTTGCCATTTGGGCGGAATAATTCATCTCAATATTAATGATATTTTCAGCGTCTTCTAAAATCCTAGTAACCTCATCAACAGCTAATGGATTTATTACTTTAATTTGTAAAAATCCTATTTCTATGCCTTCACTTTTAAAACGATCTAAAGCATCTAATATTGCGCCTTTCGTTGATCCCCAGCTTATTACTTTATATTTTGCCTTCAAATCTCCGAAGTAACATATTTTTTCTTCTATGGGTATTTCTTTTACAGCTGTTGTGAGCTTCCTCATTCTTTTATTCATCATCTTAATTCTGTTATCAGGATCTTCAGATATGTGTCCAACTTGATTATGCTCATCTCCTGTAGCCCAAAACATTCCTCCTTTTGTCCCAAGGCTTATTCTAGGTGATATTCCTGAGTCAGTGAGTAGAAAACGTTTGTATTCATCGCCTTCGTCAGATAATTTTTCTAAGTCTGATTTTTTATAAATTAATCCTCTTTCTATTTGAATTTGATTAATATTAGGGATATCTAAAGTCATGTTACTATTTGCAAGTGCTTTATCAATCAAATGTATTGCAGGTGTTTGGTACTTCTCAGAATAATTAAAAACTCTTATTGCATCATAAAAACATTCTTCGATATCACCTGAGGCTACTATAATGCAAGGAAATTCTCCATGCCCTGCATATAGTGCGAATTGAATATCTCCTTGTTCGTGCCTAGTCGGCAATCCAGTTGATGGCCCACCTCGTTGATAAAGAGTGATAACGACTGGAACTTCATTTATCCCGGCCCATCCTATCCCTTCAACCATAACAGAAAATCCAGGGCCCGATGTAGAGGTTGCGGCACGCGTCCCAGTCATTGCTGCTCCTGTGGCACATGTTAAAGCGGCAAGTTCATCTTCAGTCTGAATTACAACGATTGAACCTGTTTCAGATTCATTT
>CAYNJB010000012.1:0-14349 GCA_964397515.1 uncultured Nitrosopumilales archaeon
TCATTTTCTTATCAACCTCAAGGAATCGTACAAAGAGCTATCAAAGAAATAAAGAATAATTTTGGTGACAAACTAACAGTAATTTCAGATATATGTCTCTGTCAATATACAAATCATGGGCATTGTGGAATAGTCCGAGGAAATGATGTCGTTAATGATGATACACTTCAAATTCTCCAAAAAATCGCTGAAAGTCATGCATCCGCTGGAGTAGATATAGTTGCTCCATCAGGTATGATTGATGGGCAAGTTAAATCAATTAGGTCCGAATTAGATCAAAAAGGATTTACAAATATAGCTATACTTGCTTATGCAGCTAAACAAGCATCTTGTTTCTATGGACCGTTTAAAGAAGCGGCTAATTCTGCACCTAAATTTGGAGATCGAAAAACATATCAATTGGATTATTCAAATCCAAATGAAGCTCTCAGAGAAGTTGAGCTGGATATTAAAGAAGGTGCTGATTTGGTAATGATTAAACCAGCTTTATCTTATCTTGATCTAATATATAGAATAAAGAAACGCTTCAAAATGCCTACTGTTGCTTATAGTGTTAGTGGAGAATATTCAATGATAAAAGCGATGGCCGAACGAGGATGGATAAACGAAAAAAATGCAGTGTTTGAGATTTTAACGTCAATTAAGCGAGCTGGCGCTGACATAATTATTACATATTATGCTAAGGATTTCTCAAAGTGGTTATCTGAAAAATGAAAAGTCAAAGATCACTCGATCTATATGCGAAATCCAAACATCTGATCCCTGGAGGGGTAAACAGTCCTGTTAGATTCTTTGAACCTCACCCTTTCTTTACGAAACATGCGAAAGGCTCAAAGATATATGACGTGGATGATAATGTTTACATTGACTTTTGTATGGCTTACGGACCTCTGATCTTCGGCCATTCTTTCTCACTTATAATAGACGCAGTTATGCAGAAGCTGAAAGAAGGGACAATATATGGAACCCCTACTGATCTTGAATTAGAGATGGCTGAATTAATCATAAGCATTATTCCAAGTGTTGAGATGATTAGGCTAGTAAACTCAGGAACAGAAGCTACAATGCATGCTATTCGACTTGCAAGAGGATATACTGGTCGAAAGAAAATTATCAAATTTGAGGGCTGTTACCATGGAGCTCACGACTACGTTCTTGTTAAAGCTGGTTCAGGTGCAGAAACATTTGGATTACCAACATCAAAAGGTGTTCTTCAAGAAGCTGTTCAAAACACTATTGTTCTTCCTTATAACAACATAGACATTCTTTATGAAACTATCGAAAAACAGAAGAATGATATTGCAGGAGTGATAATAGAGCCTGTCATCGGTAATTCCGGTGTAATACTTCCACAGAACCATTATCTTGAAAAAGTTAGAAAAATCACACAGGATAATGACGTTCTACTTATTTTTGATGAAGTAATCACTGGTTTCAGGTTATCCTTAGGTGGAGCCCAAGAATATTATAACATAAAACCTGATCTCACAACATTGGGTAAAATAATGGGCGGTGGCTTCCCTATTGCAGCTTTTGGTGGCAAGAAAAAAATAATGGAGCAAGTGTCGCCTCTGGGGGAAATATATCAAGCTGGAACCTTCTCTGGGAACCCAATATCCGTAATTGCCGGCTTAACAACTATCAAAACTCTCAAGAATAATAAATCTTCAATATACCCAGATCTCGAGAGAACAGGTAACAAAATCAGGAAAGAATTATCCGATCATATAGATGATTCACGGATATCTGCGCATATTAATAGCATCGCCTCAATGTTTCAAATCTTTTTTACAGATAAACCTGTCAAAGACTATATCTCAGCTAGGAGTTCAAATATATCCGTTTTCAAGTCTTTTCACAAAGGTTTACTTAAGAAAGGAATATTTCTTCCACCATCACAGTTTGAAACTAATTTCATATCCACCGCACATAACGAAGATGATCTTAGCAGAACCGTGGAACTTATGAGTTCAATGTTAAAATTGCTCAGGTGAAATAATTGAAGCTTAGAATAGGAACAAGAGGTAGTCGTTTGTCAGTAACACAAACTGAGTCGGTAGTTAAAGATCTAAAATCCAAGTTTCCAGACATTCAATTTGAAGTTTCTGTAATAAAAACTACCGGAGACAAGATACTTAACGACCCATTGCTAAAAATCAAAGAAAAGGGTATTTTTGAGAAGGAAATAAACAAAGCTGTCATTAATGGAGAAGTTGACTTTGCCGTTCACAGTATGAAAGACATACCTGTTGATCTCGATCAATATATTAGACTCGTTGCAGTCCCTAAAAGAGTCTCGCCTCACGATGTTCTATTATCTAACTCCTGTTTAAAATTATCTCAATTACCTAAGGGTACAATAATTGGAACTGGAAGTCCAAGAAGAACTGCACAAATTCATAAAGTAAGGCCAGACATAAAAGTTGAGACTATTAGAGGCAATGTGGAAACTAGGGTTGAGAAACTGAATAAGGGGGAATATGATGCGATAATTGTTGCAGAAGCAGGTCTTCTAAGACTTGGTTTATCCGACAAAATAGTTGAGCGATTATCTCTTGAAGACTTCACACCTAGCGCTGGTCAAGGTGCTATAGCTATTGTAGCACGGGCTGATAACAAGCGTGTTATAGATGTATTAGAGAATACAAACCATCCTGCTTCAATTGCCGAAGTTCTGGCCGAAAAAGCATTTGTTCAAAAAATTGGTGGAGGATGTAAAGTTCCAATGGGTGCTGTTGCTAAAGCCAGAAACACTCGCATATCTCTATTAGCTACAATTTTATCTCCAGATGGCTCTGCAAAAATTCAATCAAGCAAAGTTGGTGATATAAACGCACCTAAGGATCTTGGAATTCTTGTAGCTAATGATATTCTGTCTGGGGAAGGAGAAAAGATACTTAATAGTTGGCGAAAATTCTATGAGTAAAGGTATAGTGTATTTAATTGGTGCAGGTCCAGGTGATCCGGATCTTCTAACAGTAAAAGCCTCCAAAATATTAAAGAAATCCGAAGTAGTAGTTTATGATCGCCTTGTACCAAAATCACTATTGAAGATGATTCCTGACGAAGTTGAGAAAATCTATGTGGGAAAAAGCAATGGTTTGCACATAAAATCTCAAAAGGAAATCCAACAAATTCTTATTGATAAAGCAAAATCTGGAAAAAAAGTTGTGAGGTTAAAAGGAGGCGATCCATTTCTTTTTGGGCGAGGCGGCGAAGAGATGGAAGATCTTGTAAGCGCAGGAATCATTTTTGAAGTAGTTCCAGGTGTTACTTCTGCACTGGCTGTCCCGGCATATGCAGGGATACCTGTAACACATCGAAGATATGCCTCATCTCTAGCTATTGTCACGGGACATGAAGATCTAAGTAAAAAACAAATCCAAGTTAAATGGAGAAATTTGGCGCAAGCTGTTGACACAATTGTTGTATTAATGGGTATAGGAATGTTAAAGTTGATTGCTTCAGAATTAATTTTGGGTGGGCTGCCACCACAAACTGAAGTTGCAGTTGTTGAGTGGGGAACTACAAAGCGTCAAAGATGTTTTGAAGGTACACTCGAAAATATCTACAATATTGTTAGGATGAACAATGTTAAACCTCCGACTGTTGTAGTGATTGGAGAAGTTGTTAAATTGAGAAGTACATTAAATTGGTTCAGAGGTGGCAAGTATTATCGTTAAGAGAAAAGGTTATTGCAATTACTAGACCACAGGAACAAGCAAAGGCGCTAGCGGATATCATCGTCGAAAGGAAAGGTATACCCATCATAGCTCCTACAGTTGAGATCAAACCAGCTCCTAATCTCCAACTAGTTGAAGAATTCCTAGATATATTGTTCTCTGGGAGAGTTGATGTCGTTATATTTATGAGCAGAAACGGTGTCACGAGTCTGTTTGAAGCTTCGGAAAGAACAGAAAAAAACATTGATCTTGTTTTAGCTCTGAATCGGACAATAAATGTGGCCGTTGGACCAAAAACAAAAGAAGTGCTTGAAAAAACAGGAATTAGAGTTAATCACATACCTTCTGAATTTAGCTCAATCGGAGTTATAGATATCATGAAAAAATTGGATCTAGAAGGGAAAATTGTGGCAATACCCAGAAATGAATTCCATAATAACTATCTAAAACTTGAGCTTGAAAGGTATCATGCTATAATTTTAGAGGTGCCCGTATATACAACTGCCTTGCCTGTTGACAAGAAGCCGGTCTTATCCCTCATAAAAGATATGCTTGAAAATAAAGTTGACATTATCACTTTTACTAGTTCAAGTTCAGTGAATAATTTGTTTAAGATTGCAGATGAAGCAGAATTAGCAGACGCGCTTAGACAATGTCTTAATGGGGATATTGTTGTGGCTACAATTGGACCGGTTACTAAACAAACTCTTGAATATTTTAACGTTAAAATTCCGATTATTCCAAAAAAATACACGATCGAGGCTATGGTTGACTCTCTTGAAAATTATTTGTCGATGACCTGAATATATTGTTTCATTATTTGATTTATAATTAAGGTATTATTTCACAACTATTAAACTCGGTATATTTAAAATCAGATATCAAAATGTCTTTATCTTTGATCATTTGTTGTATTTTGTTAATTTTTTGCTGCAATCCACCTATCAATATATGAACAGTGTTGCATACTAGTTTGAATCCAGATTCACCCCACAGTTTTGTGATATTAGCGTAAAGGCATCTTCCTCCGCAAATCCACAGTAAACCACAATTTACACAAGGCGATCCAAGATTTACATTTTTTTTCAGAATCTCATCTTGACTTGATGCAATATTTCCTAAATAATAATCCTTCATTCCAGATAAGTTCGGACAGGGAACAATATTTCCATCTGTCTGAATATTGTATTGAGCCCAACCGGCACCACACCTTAACCTATGTTTTTTCCTGGTTAGAAGAGTATTTACAATCGCCAAGAAGGGATATATTTTCATTACAGTTTTCTCTTGTTCTATATACTCTATCCATTTATCAATTAGTCTCATTAGGCGTGGCCTATATTGATTTTCAGTCCAATTAGCAAATTTATGTGGATTAAAATCATTTTTCCAAAATTGAGCATCTAGCTGCCAATGAACTGAATTAAAAACACGGTCTTTAATAAATAAAAGATGCATTACCGACTCATCAATATAGGTCTCTTCGCCTACAGTCATCCTAGCTATTAGTTCACCTTCAAACCCCCTATTTCTTAATGTAGATACATTTTTTAGAACCTTTTTGTAAACACCATTACCTCGATAATGGTCTGTTAATTTTTCGTCTCCATCTATTGACACTAAAATTGTGTCCAATTTGTTAAGATAATGTGGATCTAATTTATCTAAAAGTAGCCCGTTTGTTTGAAGAATAAACTTAGTTGAATATACATTATCTATAACATCTTGCATCTTTTTTATTCTTAATAACGGTTCACCTCCATAAAATACTAAAGATTCAAGAGGTTTTTGCTCTGAAAAATTCCTTAGTGTTGTGATATCGTAACTCATCTCATCAGGTATAGAATAATCTATTAAAAAATCACCATAATTGCTGCCAAAGTCTTCTGCACACTTTCCGTAACAATATTTGCATTTCAAATTACATTCTGATGTTAGCGTAACGAAGACGTGCATACAAAGAGATACTCTATCGACGTTTATTGGTTTTTCTTGAAATAATAAGAGATTATTATTAACCTCAGTTTTACTGTCACTCTTTAATCACACATTATTAATGTATAATATTATTCATTATATTAAGTTAATATATTTTCGATGATATTAAGCATCAAATTAATATCTATCAAAGTATATAGTATCATGATAATCTATCGTGGTCAATCAAGAATCAGCTGGTGTTAACTTAGTCAAAGGCCCATGGCTTTTCATAGCTATCATCTTAGGTTTAATTATTTCAATATCTTACTTATTAGATGCGTTTGCTTTTGGTGTTCCACTTGGATTCATAGTTCCTATCTTCGAAAAACCTGCAACTTTATCTTCAACATTATCCGGATTCTCTGTTCTAATAGTTGGCGGGTATCTAGGGATATTAGGTCTCCGCGACCTCATTATTGAAAAAAGATTCTCAGTTGAATTTCTTATGGCATTAGCCGCGATTACTGCATCTTATCTAAATTTTTTACTTGAGGGCGTTACTGTACTTTTTCTTTATTCTTTGGCAGAATATTTTGAGGAATACGTTGAGGAACGAGCTAGACACACTATTGGAAAATTAACATCATATCTCCCAGATGTTGCAAGATTAGTGAAAAACGATTCTGAGACAATCATAAATGTTAAAGAAGTTCAACCTGGAATGATTATAATTATTAGGCCTGGTGAGCGTATTCCTCTTGACGGAAAAGTAGTTACTGGCTCATCATATCTTGATCAATCAATAGTAACCGGTGAATCAACGTATATTCATAAGAACAAAGGCGATCAAGTATTCGCCGGAACTTTAAACAAGACTAGTGTACTCTTAATAAAAGTATCAAGTTTTGTTGAAGAGACACTTGTATCAAGAATAATAGAACTAGTAACAGAATCTAAAGCTAGAAAAGCAACTGTTGAACGTTTAGTCGATAAATTTTCAAGAATTTATGTACCATTCATTCTTATATCTGCTCTTCTTACTGCGTTATTCGGCCCAACAATTCTTGGTGGTTCAACTGAAACTTGGTTATATAGATCCTTGATCCTTATTGTAATATCCTGTCCAAGCGCGTTTATCATATCTGTTCCCGCAACCATGTTCACTGCTATTACTATGGCGGCTAGAAAAGGAGTAATAATTAAAGGAGGGATTATTATCGAAAAAATGGCTAAAGTACGATCTATCTTATTCGACAAAACAGGGACAGTAACATCTGGTAAATTATCTATTTGCAAGGTGAGACATTTTTCAAAGAATGACGAACAAAAAGTAATCAGCTATGTTGCCGCCATTGAAAGATATTCTAATCACCCAAACGCTGAAGCCTTTGTTAATATTGCGTTAAATTCAGAACTTGACTTTGAAAAGCTATCTGTTGAAAAAATACAGGAAATCCCTGGAAAAGGAATTGTTGGAACAATAAATGGAGATAGAATTGCCTTAGGAAATAAATCTATGATGCGCGAATATAGTACTAACTACAAGTCTTTCCCAGAATCTGTAGACGATGAAAATACTTGCGTATATGTATCTATTAATGAATCAATTGTGTCAGTGTTCTATCTAGAAGATGGGATAAGAAATGATGCAAAACATGCTATAAGTTTGTTGAACAAAAAAGGTGTTTATACTGCACTTCTAACCGGAGATAATGAAAATATAGCTAGAAACGTCGCTTCAAAACTCGGGATTGAACAAGTATATTCTGAGTTACTCCCTGAAGGAAAACTCGAGATAGTTAATTCAATTAAAACAAAAAATGGTCTAGTTGCTATGGTCGGTGATGGTGTAAATGATAGCCCAGCACTTGCATTTTCAGATGTAGGTATAGCAATGGGCGGTTCTGGTATTGATGTTGCTCTTGAATCAGCAGATATTGTGCTTGTAAAAGATGAACTATATCAAATTCCTTATATCTCGAGATTAAGCAGAGCTGCAGTAAAGATTGCTAAACAGAATATTGTTGCGTCATTAGGCGTGAAAATATTGCTAGGAGCTTTAGGATTTTTTGGTTTAATTCCTTTATGGTTCGCTGTGGCAGCTGGTGACGACGCTCTTACACTTATGCTTCTTCTAAATACATTACGTTTGACTAGGATATGAGAAGATATACATTAATTTAATCTAAAATTTTTATCTCTAATCCTTATAAGTGATGATATATAATATTGATCGGGTCATTCGAAACAGGTAGGAAACTATTTGCTGAATCTGGTGGATATAATAATACTTGGAGCTCTAATAGCACTCTCAGCATTCTTTGGTGGGGTTGAGGTAGCTCTAGTTGCTGTAAGTGAGATAAAAGTTGAACAATTAGCTAAACGCGGTGTGACAGGCTCAGCGGCTCTTAAGCGACTTAAGAAAAATCCAACTAGAATGTTTGCAACTGTTATGATTGGAAACAATCTTGTAAATATCGGAGCTGCAGCTTATGCAACTGAAATAGCTATCAATATGTTCGGCTCATTAGGTGTTGGTATATCTACTGGGGTAATGGCGTTTATTATCTTAGTGTTTGGTGAAATAACTCCAAAAGCCTATTTTAATGCTCATTCAGAGAAGCTTGCATTATTATTTGCTAGACCACTTGAAATCCTATCTTATATTTTATATCCCTTTGTAATTTTCTTTGAAAGAATATCTAAGAGCATTATTCCTAAAAGCTATGGACATCAAAACCCAATTATCACTCCAGACGAACTTGAAGCAATTCTAGATGTAAGCACTCGTGAAAAAGCGATAGAAGAAGGTGAAAGTAATATGATTCGCGGGGTGTTAGGTTTGAATGACCGAACTGTTAGAGCAGTTATGACTCCGCGAACCAAAATGTTTTGTCTTGACTCAAAAAACATTCTCAATAAATCCCTCTCCCAGATAAATAGATATGGATATTCAAGGATCCCAATTACTGAAGGATCTAAAGATCGCGTTGTCGGCGTCCTTAATACGAGGGATGTTCTCAGATATCTTGAAAAAGGGAATATTGACGCAAAACTTAAAAATATTGCAAAAAAACCTTTCTTCGTATCACACGAGACCATCCTAAGTGATCTTTTCAAGGAATTCCAGAAGCGCAGAATTCATATGGGTATAGTGATAGATGAGTTTGGTGGAGTAGAAGGGTTAGTTACTATCGAAGATCTAGTTGAAGAGATTGTCGGCGAAGTTTTAGATGAGAAAGATATATCCCCCACTTCGATAATCCGAGTAAACAAAAACACAATCATAGTGCACGGTGACACAGAAATCGACATGGTGAACGAATATTTGCGAGTCGACATCCCAGAGGAGGAAGATTATTCTACAATCAGTGGACTTCTGCATGTGAAACTCCATGATTTGCCTGAAGTAGGCGACTTTCTCTTTATAAAACCTGTAGCTCTTACTGTAGAAGAAGTTTTTGAAAATAAACCTGTAAAAATACGAATAGAAAAGAAAAGTGAGGATGAAACTATCAATAATTAACATGAATAGGTTTTTTAGACTTAGGTGTGTTTTCTGTTAACTTATTGAGACTGATATTTTACTGAGTCATACCCTCGATATCTAAAATATTTCTAAGCTAATTAATATTATTATAATATGTGTAAGTTATTATAATATACGTAATCCTTATTAGCGTATCTTTATTATTTGTTAAAATAAAGTAGCGGGTGAATATTTATGTCTATAATTCTTGGAATATTAGGTGATACATTTACAATTATGCCAGTATCCACTCTTGTGGTTATTATCATGGCATTGACAGTAAATATTATTTACTCAGCTGGAAGGCGACTTTTAACAGATGTCGAGTATAACCGACGTGTTCAAGCTGAAATGAAGCAATTCCATAAGGATCTTAGAGATGCTGTGAAGATCGGTGATAAAGCTAAAGAAGGTAAATTAAGAAAAAGAAAACCTCAAATGGATAAACTCCAAGCAAAAATGACTTTTTCTAATATGAAAGTAACATTTCTGTTTTTTATCCCTTTAATGGGTCTTTGGTGGCTAGTTAGGGAAATTGTAGGAGACGGGGCTGTAGCTATAACTCCTATCCCAATTAATATTGGGATCCTCATAATAGGACCATTAGAGCTAGGTGGTGGTCTTGATATCTTCTGGTGGTATATGATCTGCTCTTTTGCTCTTAGTGGGATTATAACTAAGTTATTTGGGGTAAGTCTAACCGCATAAGCAAGAGAGTGATTTAGCAGTTGCACCAACTATCTGTGATAGTGTCAGGAATGTCAGCTGTTGGAAAGACCACCGTAGCTAAATCAATAGCTAAAAAATTTAATTTGACATACTATTCTGGTGGTGATGCCTTAAAAGACCTAGCAACAAAAAAAGGTTATGATCCTGGAGGAGTCGATTGGTGGGATACTCAAAAAGGAATGGATTTTCTTAAAGAACGCTCAAGAAACCATTCATTTGATAAAGAAGTAGACAAAATGCTAATAAAAAAAATAAAGCAAGGTTCTGTTGTAATAACTAGCTATTCTCTTCCTTGGATAACTAATTTAGGAATAAAGATATGGCTTAAAGCGAGTCCAGAAAATAGAGCAAAACGCATGATTTCCAGAGATAAGATATTATATAATCAAGCTCTTAATATCATCAAGAAAAGAGATCAAAAAAACAAGATTCTTTATTCTAATTTATATGGCATAAACTTTGGCGACGATTTCTCGTGTTTTGATTTCGTTATTAGTTCAGATAATTTAGGTAGCCCAAGTGTAAAAAAGATAGCTCAGACTATTGTAACTGAATTCGTGAAATAATTTTGAATATGAACAACCTGCTTGAAATTAATCCTGATGAGACTGATCCATCTTTTGGCTTTAAACCAGATGAAAGACCATTAAGCGCTCTCATGGATTATGGTTTAATTAAACTTGATAAACCTGAAGGGCCAACCAGCCACGAAGTAGTATCTTGGGTTAGAAAATTGTTGAATATACAAAAAGCTGGACATAGTGGAACTCTAGATCCACTAGTAACAGGTCTACTTCCTATTGGAATCGGTGAAGGAACCAAGGTTTTATCTGTATTATTGCATGGTCCAAAAGAATATCAAGCTCTAGCCCGATTACATGATCCAGTCGATGAATCACAACTTTCAAAAGTATTACACGAATTTACCGGAGAACTTTATCAGAAACCCCCCCAACGTTCAGCTGTAAAAAGGCAAACACGGACTAGAAAAATCTATAAACTTGAGCTTGTGGAGAAAGTTGGTCGTCTTTTAGTCTTCAATGTATTATGTCAAGCAGGAACTTATGTTCGAAAACTTTGCTATGACATCGGTGAAGTTCTAGGCCCTGGCCTTACTATGTTCGAACTTCGGCGAACCAAGGTTTGTCATATTCAAGAATCTGATGGCCTTATTAGGCTTCATGATATTGTATATGCCTTAGATCAGTTAAAATCTGGAAATGAATCCGAAATAAGAAAATGCATTCTCCCTATCGAGCATGTTGTCTCTTGGATAAAAGCGGTGTATGTACGTGATTCTGCAGTTGATGCTATTTGTCATGGTGCGCAGCTCGCTATACCCGGAATATCTAAACTCTCAAAAGATATATCTGTTCACGATCTAGTCGCAATGTATACATTAAAAGGTGAAATTATTGCAATTGGTGAAGCTTCCTTATCTTCTAATGATATTTCCAATAATGAGAAAGGCTTAGCCCTTTCAACTATGCGCGTAATTATGAAACCGGGAACTTATGGCCGATTATGGAAAAAAACGGCAAAACGAGATAATACTTGATTTATCTACTTTAAATAATCCAATAAACCATATTCTTATTTAATAAAAATTTTTTTATTGTGAAAAATAAATTGGAAGAATATGTCATAGTTGCTTCGGTTAAAGATCCAGCTAGTATTAATATAGCAAATTCATTAATCGACCAATTCTCTTTTAATAAAACAGGTGATTATTTTGAAGAAAACTCAATATATACTCATAATAATATCAAACTTATTTATTCAAACAAGGACCTACTGTATCTAAATTATTTAGACCATCTTTTCAATCCTCAAGCATATATCTTTTTGTCACATCACCGATCAGAGAAGTCAATTCCATGTTTAACTGCCCACTTCCCAGGCCTTTTTACTACTAACGTTGCTTATGGGGGATTACCTGAACAACTATCAATTACTTACCCCAGTTTATTTAAAAAATATATTATTAATCTCTGGGGTCTAAGGAACGAAATTGTTGGATATCAAGTAACTGTTGAACCAATGCATCATGGACCAACTAACTTGACAAAACCTGTTTTATTTATCGAGATAGGTTCAACTGAGACACAATGGGTTGATAAAAGAGCAGGAAAGATTGTAGCGAAAAGTCTTTGGACCACTCTTCAAGATACTTCATCCATTGAGAAAGTAGGAATCGGATTCGGTGGTCCTCATTATTCTACAAAGTTTACAGATATTCTAGTTAACTCTGAATATAGTCTTGGTGCTATTGCGCCAAAGTATAGTCTTGGATCTATTAATCGTAACACTATTAATAATATGATTAACAGATGCCTTGAGCCTGTTAAATATGCATTAGTCGACTGGAAAGGTCTTGGAAAAGAAAAGAAACGTATTTTAAAATTAATAGAAGAAAGAGAACTTAAAATACTTAGAGTTTAATATTTTAATATATTTTTAAACCCTCAATTTTCAGTAATTTTCTCTTTATATCTATCCCTGAGCTAAATCCTCCAATAGATTTTATTCCTACAACACGATGGCATGGAATAATAATCGGTAGCGGGTTTCTACCAACGGCGTTTCCAACGGCTCTTGCAGCTTTATCTTTTAATAGTTTTTTGGCAATTTGACCATAAGATAAAATTTCGCCGTATTGTATTTGTCTTACTATATTCCACACACTATTATCAAATTCTGATCCTTGAATCTCCATATTTAATTTAAAACTCAATCTTTCACCTTTAAAATATTCATTAAGTTGAGTTTTAGCGTCGATAAAGTATTTTTCATTAGGAAAAGGTTGTACTTGATATTTATGTTTGATTAATTCGATAAAATCGCTCGTACATGTATTAATCTTTATTAGCCGTATTTTTTTTTCTGCGATTGCTATACCAATTTTTCCTATTGGTGCGTCTAATAATGAGTAGAATATTGACTTTTTATTAATCATTTCTAACTCATATCTATATGACGATATTTCATCTATTATAATCTATTTGAGAGTAACAAAGAGAGGAGTGCCTTTTGGCTATGCAGTCTATTCTCAGCTTCCTCCCATACAGCTGATTGTGGACCATCTAATACCTCGCTGGTAACTTCTTCACCTCTATGAGCCGGGAGACAATGCATGAATATTGCGTCTTTCTTAGCTAACGTCATCAATTTTTGATTAACTTGATATTTTGGAAGAAAAATCTTTAATCGTTCTTTTTTATTTTTTTCTTGTCCCATCGAAACAAATGTATCTGTAATGACAACATCGGCATCTTGAGCCGCATCTTTGCTATTTGAAGTAATCAAAATCTTGGCTTTTTTAGATTTTGCATAACTTATTACATCTTGGGACGGTTGATGCGTTTTGGGGCATGCTATTACCATCTGGATATCCATTTTAGAGCAGGCTAATATCAAACTATTAGCTACGTTATTTCCATCTCCGATCCATGCTATTTTTAATTTCTTCAAATGACCTTTGATTTCCCTGATGGTTTGTAAATCCGCTAATGTTTGACAAGGATGGTATAAATCAGATAAACCATTAATTACTGGAATTGAAGATGCGTTCGCAAATTTTATTATATCTTTATGGTTATAAACTCTTAACATAACAATATCCACATATCTAGAAAAAACTCTTGCAGAATCTTCAATTGTCTCGCCTCGAGATAGTTGGAGATCATTAGCTGAAAAGCTTAAAACTTCTCCTCCGAGTTCTTTCATAGCTATCTCAAAACTTATCCTAGTTCTTGTCGAAGATTTTTGAAAAATAAGAGCTAAAATTCTACTTGATAATTCTTTTCTAAACACTCTTTTTTTCCTTTCTTCCTTATATTTGTCAGCTAAATCTAGAATCCGGATTATTTGTTTTGAGGAAAGTTCCTCAAAAGTAAGAATGTCTTTTATGCTCAATTGTTTTCAACTCTTTGTTAATTGATATTAATAATAATTATTACTTCTAGTTATAATTATAATGAATTTATTATTTAACACTACTTTCAATTATTGTAGAAATTAGCGGGGTCATCATAGATGTGTCAATTTAACAATGTTGAAATAAATTCTTCTGGTTTGAATGGAGTAAGATCATCATAAGATTGTCCACCGCCGACAAAGATTATTGGTTTTCTAGTTGTATATGTTATTGAAAGAGCTGCACCACCTTTACTATCTGCATCTACTTTTGTTAATATGACTGCATCAAAACCGGTGTATTTTAGAAACTCTTTTGCTTGTGATACTGCATCATTGCCTGCTAATGCGTCACCAATGAAAATTCTTAGATCCGGCTTAATAACTCTGATTATTTTAGACACCTCATCCATCAAATTCCGATTTGTCTGCATTCTTCCAGCTGTATCAACCATAACAATATCTATATCATGATTATTTGCATAAGCTACTGTATCTCTTGCTACAGCTGCTGGATCCGCTCCATATCTTTGATAAACAGCTTTAACATCTAGGCGATTAGCATGTTCAGAA
>CAYNJB010000013.1:0-14229 GCA_964397515.1 uncultured Nitrosopumilales archaeon
CGCCATGAGGACAATACCTTTGCTTCGCTCAGGTGAGTCTTTTTTAAGATTAGGGAAATGTATTAAAAATCCATATCCTATTTTTAGCTTTACTTTCTTAAAAATAATATTATAGTACATGCTCATAGTATCTTTATATTGACTCATTTGCTTTTTCCTGCTTTCAGATCTTTTTACTTCATCAAATTCACTTTTTGTCAAGAAATTGATTACTTCTTTTAGATATTTTAGATCTTGAACTTTTGTATCATATCCATTATATTCAATTGGAATCTCGTAAACTGAATTCATAACAGTGTCCCAATCATCAATGTACCTAAATTTTTTCCCGGCCTCAAGAAACATCTCCCTTTTAAGTTCCTCAGCTAATATTTCTTCCAGGTTTAGCATAGACGGTATATCAATTTTCTTTCTACGACGTGTCATCATTTTGTTCGCCTGTCTAAAACAGTACGTTTACTCCTTTATCAACGGTTCGCTTTATAACGAAGAAAAAAACTTTTTACAAAGCAACAATTGTTAAGTTCAAGATTGACATCAAATATTAGGATTTCATCTGTTGAAATCTCATTTCATTTTCACTCAACAGAAAATCAGGAAAGAGGATTAGACCAAATAATGCAACAACTAGGATTAGATAAACATGTTTTTTCAACTACAAAACTTGAAGGGCATTTTGGCAATATTATTACAAGAATAATTTTCCATTTAACTGGTGAGAAAGCCAATATTTGGTTGATAGGGTTTCTAAAAAAGATTAGGAGGATCGATAGAATCACTCTTTTTAATAATATTCATGATCATATAGACGAACACGGGAAGTTATATTTGCGTTTGTCAAAACAAAGTCTGTTCAGAAAGTTTATAGAATTTGGAGATTTAGATATAATTAGAATAAAGATTAAACCTAAAACTAAAGAGGGAATTGCATTTATACCCAAATATTATCGTGAAATGTTTTAAAAAGTAGATATCTTTACTTTAGTATTATCCTTTTCCCAACATTCCAGCTAGTCTAGGCATCATAGTGTCCAATTGTTCACGCATCAATATTTGGTAATATTGAATAACAATACCGATCATTAATAAAATTCCAGTGCCGGATCCGAAGACCCCAGTCATTTGTGAAACTCCAGCAATTAACCCTATCAACACTCCACTAATTATTGTTAGTGAAGGGATATATCGATTAAGTATTGATTCGACTGAAGATTGAGCCCTTCTGAAACCAGGTATGTGAACATTTGCATCCATTAGATTCTTTGCAACTGCTTTGGATGATAGACCAGCAATCTCTACCCAAATTTTAGAGAAAATCACTGCAAAAATGATCATGAATATTAGTGAAGTAATAGCCCTTACCGGATCGGCCATTGCAGAAGATGGGTCAGTAGGAGCTGAAATATAGCGAACTATACCGCCAGTTGGACCTAAACCCGGATTAGTTGAGTTAAAAGTTACTAACAGATTGAATAAGGAATTTGTGTTTTCAGGATTGATACTTCGCCATAGAATCTGCGAAACGAAGGTTAAATTGGCAGATACAGCTCCAGTTAAAATAATTGGAATAACTGAGACATACATTAACTTAAGCGGATGTACTCCTGAGAAGCCTCTATATCGGGTTGATGTAATAGGAATCTCTATTCTTATGCCTTCAATATAAACAATGATCAGAATTAATACCAAAGTTATGATCAAAGTGGAGATGCTAGGTAACGCCCCAGGTCTGAACCATGCGTCACCAGGCACACCAGATAAAGCTGAACTAATTGTAAATGGTATTACACCAAAGTAACCATCGCCAGTAGGGAGAATACTGAAAATATTCCAAATTATTGTTTGAGCTACTCCAGCCATAATAAAGAGGGAGATACCACTTCCAAGGCCCCAACCTTTTTGACAGATTTCATCAAGCATTACTACCATAATGCCAGCGGCTAATAGTTGAATTATGATAATAATTGCTGTTGTAAAAGACAGATTTTGTCCAAAAGCTCCACCAATGAGATAAGCAACACTTTCGCCCAAGACAACAAGAATTGTTAAGAGTTTTGTAGATGAAGTGAAAAGTGCTCTATCACCGGGCTTCTTAAAGTCTACTTTAATTATATCAGCGCCTTTTAGCAACTGGAGAATAAGCCCAGCGGTAACTATTGGACCTATCCCTAATTCCATTAAAGTTCCATGAGCTGATGCAAAAATTATCCGTGTAAACGCAAGTTGGTCTTGTCCACCTACAGGAACTCCAAAAAGCGGTATTTGTGCCATGGTTAAATAAATTGTTAGAGCGATAGCAGTCCATATGAGCTTCTCATTTAAACTAGGTTTCCTTGTCGGCTTTGGCACCTCCGGCAGAATTACTGAAATTGATCGAACAAGGTTTCCTATTACGCCCATCTGGATTAGCCTACTATTTCTCCACCTGCTTGTTCCACTTTAGACTTTGCACGTTTAGTATAAGATGAAATTGCGATTTTATAGACACCGTTGACTACGCCATTTCCTAATAATTTTTCGTAACCCATAGATTTCAAATCCAAAATAGATTTATCTTTAACGTTGTCCTGTAATTTATCAAGATCGCATACATTAAGCCATTTTGCAGGTTTACTGCCTTTCTTAGGTTTAAGTTCTATACCGCCAAAGTGATCGGGGTCATACTTTATAGTCCAACTCCATTTATGTTTAAGCAATCCTGCTTGACCATGTCCACCTCTTCCTCCACCACTTCTATGTTGACCTACCTGGCCCCATCCGTGAAGCCTAGAACCTCTATGCCGCCTTATTTTCCGTAAAGATGTTGGCAAATTATTCCGCCTTTTGACCTATTTTAGATTGATGGATAAAAGTGTTAAATGTTGATAATTTTTTTGTGTTCAAACAGCCTCACTTTATATCATGGATTCTACTAGTTTATGCAATTCAGGGTTTTCCCCAAGAATTCCTTTTTGGTTATAGTGTCTTTTTGATGATTTACGAAATCCGCCACGGGGCGAGTTTAATGCAAAAGAAGGTTTGATACGAGGTAGTTGATTTATTTGGATTTTTCCGTCACATAAGGCATTAGCTAATTCAGATAGATCTTTGAAGCCGATTTTTGCTAATAATTCAGGAGTTATTGGCTTATTTCCTATGGATTTACCTCGTTTTTCAAGTATTTTCAATATAAGATCTGGATTAGGAGTTGACCATGCTGCATAGTCTTTTATTTTAGGTAACATGCCTCGAATCACGGGATTATCAGGTAAGATAGTCGCTCTAAATCGAGTTCTTAGATTGAATAGAGAGAATGTAGTCTTAGCCCAGTGTGGTACGTTTACGCACCCACGCAAATTTACAACTAGAATGCTTTTCATGTTTTTCACTTCGGGATAAGACTAAGACCGTGTATTCGCTTTAAAGCGTCATAAACAGCGTTTGATAGAGAATTTGGTGTACTTGTTGATCCAGATGTCCGGGTCCAGGCGTCAACTATACCTGCAAGTCCTAAAAGGGTCCTTACATTTTCTCCGGCGACCAGACCTAGTCCTCTTGGCCCAGGGATAATTTCAACTCGTACACTTCCACCTTTCCCACTTGTTTTGTAGGGTACGCTATGACGATGTGAACATTTACATTCCCAGCTTCCGCAACCTAACTTTACAGGAATAATGTTAAGCATTGCTATATTTGTAGCTTTTTCGATAGCATTTCTCATTTGGTTAGCTTTTCCTTTCCCTACTCCGAAAAAACCTGCACTATTTCCAACAGCTACAACAGATGAAAATCTAGTTAGTTCGCCTGCGTCAGTTTGTTTCTGGACTATTCCAGCGCTAATAACATTATCTTTAATATCAGGTAGAAGAGTTCTTACTATTTCAGCTTCTCGTATTTTAAATCCTGATTCAAATATTTCGCCTAGAGTAGCTATTTTTCCCTCTTGAACTAATAACCCTAATTTAGTTCTTGGCATCCAAGATTGTTCAATCGGTTCTTGTCGACTCATTTTTTATTATTCACCTTTAATTTTTCACTAATATTATTTTTTATTTCTTCAAAATGAGTAGAATATTCTTCGGGTGTTAAGCCAGCTAGAATGATAGCTGAAAACCTTTTTTTCCGATTTTCAGGGTTTTTATCAGCCATATTTTTAGCAAATTCCGCAATGTGTTCTCCTTTCAACCGCTTTTCTTCAGGTAAAGTTTCTGTATCAACAGATACCTCTAAACCAGCGTCTATTGTACCTTTAATAATGGCAGGTATTCGCGTTCCTTGAATATATTTTCTATTTCCAATATAAAGAACTACTTTGTTGACTCCTTTAATAACAGACTTTAGACCTAGAATAAAACCAGTAAGGTAAGCGGCGGATGTATTATCCCTGGAACCTTTCCACCCATATTGGATAAGTTCTTTCGAAAAAGCGGAAGAAATAGTAAGATCTCCATTTAGTTGTGCTTTTATAATTTGTGCGGATATATTTTTATTGCTAATTCGAGGAGCGATAAAGGGTATGTCACCCCTAATCAGAGTTTTTCTACGTGCATAGTTAGTTTTTCCCTCTCTTCTACGTCTTAGAATTGGCTTATGATTACCCTTCATTTTATAACTCATTATTTACTAACCTCTTTCACAATGTTACTAAGATGTCTTAGGCTTCTCACATTACCACCTTTAATTTGAGTGTAAAGTGAACCGAAGGTTTCATTTGTTATTACTCCTCGATCTCTGAGAAGTTTAATTCTAGTTCTTTGCGATCTTACTTTTCGCATCCATTGAGATTTCTTATCATTCCTAGAACCCTTTGTACCTTCCCTGCTACCTGCGCCTCTTTTCCGTTTTTTCACAGATTTAATACGTAACCGACCTTTGGACACGCCACGTTTAGGGGCGACCTCAATAGCTTTATCTTTTATCAATGAGCGTAAAGAAGCACGCGTTATAGCCTCGGACAATTCGTCAGAATAGTTTGGATTTAAAATGACCCTACTTACGCCGACCTTTAATATCTTTGAAGCTAAATATTTTTTCGAAGCTAAATTCAAATCTTTCGCACCATTTTCTTATGAGTCCCTGGATTCAGCACCCGTATATGAAGTTCTTTTGCTTTTACTAAAATTTCGCCTTTCTTCTTTAATCCAACAGTGGAGCTAATTCTTGCTGCATCTGTAGAAGGGGTTAATTTTTCAATTTCTTTAATATTATGAATTAGAATATCATTCAATCCACTAGGATGGAGACCTCGAACGTTTGAGGGGGACCCGTATCCTATTTTGACAATTTTAGGCCAACCTTTCCGGCTTGTGCGCATTTTACTATCGGTTCCTTTTGGTTTACGCCAAGAAGCATGAATTCGTTTATATCTCCAACTTTCCTGATGAATAAACGCGGGTCTTCTCGAGGATATAATAGATCTAATTTTGAGTGAGACTTCAGTTTCCGAAATATTAGTGCTTTGAGAGTCGACATTTACGCTATTTTTAGTATTTCTTTTGCTAGGTGATACTTTAGCTTTATTTTCTAATTTATTTTTCATAGATATAAACTCCATCTAAAAATACTCGCTGATCTTTTCTTTTAATACGTGTACCTTGCTCTAGGTTAGCCGAAGTTTGTCCAACATGAGATCGATCTATTCCAGATACCACTATATCATCACCTTCTACTTTAACTTTGCAATCTCCAATTATCTTAGCATGTCGAGGCAGTCGTTCACCTAAAAAGTTCTCAACCAATACTTCTTTCTCTTTAACTTTTATCGAAACAGGAAAGTGAGCATATACTATTTTTAAGCGATAAATAAATCCGTCTGTTACTCCTTTGAACATATTTGAAACAAGTGAACGAACTGTACCAATAATTGCAATATCACGCTTTCTTTTAGAAAAAGATTTAACAACAACTGTTTGATCATTAATAGAAATAGTTACAGGGATTTTTGCGAAATCTTTTTCGACATTTCCTAGGGGGCCACTGACTTTTAAAACATTATTTTCAAAATTAGTTGATACATCTTTAGGAATTTGTATTTCTTCCGATTTAGTATCAGTAGACATATCCCAATAATCGCCCTCCTATTTCTTGTTCTAACGCATCGTAATGGGACATAACACCTTTTGACGTTGTAACAATCAATAGACCAACACCTATAGCTGGGAGATATCGGCGTTCCCAAGCAGCATATTCTTTCTTGGATATACTAAACCTGGGAGATATTATCCCACAACTATTTATTCGGCCAAGTAATTGTATTCTGAACTTTCCAGATAACCCATCGTCAATAAATTCAAATTCACCGATATATTTATGCTTCTGCATTGTTCGAAGTACTTCACTCGCAAGTTTTGACGCGGGTATAACAAAGCACTCTTTCTTATTTCTCAACTCATTATTATGCATAGAAGAGAAAAGATTTGCAAGAATATTAATTGCTGGCATTTTTTATCAACCTATTCATATTTTTTAAAGCCTAACTTTACGGCTACTTCTCTGAAACATTTTCGACATAACATTAGATTGTGTTGTTGAATTATAGCTGTATAAGTTCCACATCTTTTACACAATTTTGAACCTTTTCCAAACTTTCGGGGAGTCCCGTGATGTTCTTTCATTCTTTAAACTACCTCAATTTTAAGTGAATTTTTAAGAAATTCAATGGCTTCTTCTTTTGTGACCAAATGTTTATGTCCAATTTTAGAGGGTAATAGTTTTCGACGTTTAACTCTATAACCTGGACGTGTCATTAATATGGAAACGTTCATACCAATGATCCCAAATTCAGGATTATATTTAACACCGGGTATCTCTATATGTTCTTTAATCCCAAAGGAACAATTTCCAGCATCATCAAATGAGGATGCGGGTAATTTATTCTCTTTTGCGTATAGTAGGTTTTTTAAAGAGTCCAGAGCAGCTTTATGTCTGAGTGTAACCAATACACCTATTGCTTCGCCCTGGTGGACACCAAAATCTCTTATAGACTTTTTTGCCTTCCGTTTATGAGGTTTCTTATTAAAAAGTTCTTCAAGTACGCTCTCAGCTCTTTCAAGGGCTTCACCAGATTTTCCTACACCTATATTAATAACAACTTTTTCGATTCTGAGGTCACGCATGGGATTAATCTTGTTTTGAATAGACGCCAAACTTTTTACTCTCCTCGATCTATTGTTAATATTGGTTTTTCATCACCAATGGTCATTAAAAGATGCAAAGGTAGATTGGACGTAGATGCTCCAAATGAAACAGTGGCCATAGATTTCTTAATCATTGTACCAGCGTTTATTTCAGTTAATTCACCTTGTAAACCTGCTCTTTCACCTTGCAGTACTAGAGTTTTAACACCTTTCTGAGTTCTAATAGCCCGTACAAGTTTTTGAGATGGAATTTCTACTAGGCAAACGTCTCCAGGTTTAAGACCGGTCTCATCTTCAGCTAGAATATTTCGACCATCATGCATGCCATATTGAACTTTTCCGCTTTTTGCTGAACATTTTGAGGTTATTTTACATAGTTTTAGATTTTTTTCATCATCTGGAATTAAAAGAGCTGAAAGTGGCTTTTTTTGGCTTGGAACTAGTCTAAACACTTTTTTTAAGGAAATAACATTTACAACGTCCATAAGTCCTACAGGATACCCTAGGTCTTTTCGAATAACACCGTCAACACTTATTTTACCGTCTTTAATCGCAGAATTAGCTTCTCTTTGTGTTTTAACTAACTTTAATATATCTCTAATAAAAACACCTAAAGGATAACTAATACGTTTAGGATGAGGTCCAGGCAGCGTAGTTATTATGAACTTCTTCTTCTTTCTAGCTACTGGCCAGAACGATGGGACACGTGACCTTTTTGTAATCTTTGCTCCGCTTTTTTTCGCCAATACTATTTACCCCGTGTCTCACGCCTAGAAAGAGTTTTCTGTCTCCACTTATCGTCAGTGTTTAATTCAGTTATCATAACTTTAGAAGTATGAACTTTAATTGGAACGGTTCCACCTGCAATTTTTTCTCTTGTTACGCCCTCAATATTTAGTCGATCTAATTCTCTAAGAATTTGAGTGATCTTCCCTTCAACACCAGCATATTCGCCTCTCATAACTTTGACAGTATCACCTTTTCTAATTGGGAATGATCGAGTATTATATTTTGATTTTAGTTCTTCAGATAGATGAGTCGCCTGAGATTTATTTCGTTTATGTAAAGGTAGTGTATTACGATTGTGTTTGTTCATGCTATAATAATCACCATTTATACTATTGTGGATGCGAGATTTGCAAGCCTAGGCCACTTTTCAGCAGCTTCTGCAGCAACTGGTCCCTTGATATCTGTGCCTTTCATGTCACCTTCAGGAGTTATAAGCACTGCAGCGTTATCCTCAAACTGAAGCCTGCTTCCATTTGCTCGTCTAACAGGATATTTTTGTCGTATTATTACTGCGCCGTATGTTTGTTTTCGAAGATCGTGAGCACCTTTTTTCACCACCACAGTTACATGATCACCAACAGATGCAGCGGGTTGTCTTGATAGACGACCTTTGAATCTAGTTACCATAACTATTTTTAATGTTTTGGCTCCAGAATTGTCTGCACATGTAATTACAGCACTGCTTGGAATTGCTTTTGTAATATATAATTTGAATTCTTCTACGCCTTTTGCTGACACGGCTCTCGATTTTGGCAAATTCTAACTCTCCTTACTTATTACTACAAAGGAAACTGATTTAGAAATAGGTCTACATTCTGCAATTTGAACTGTATCGCCTTCTTTGATTTCTAGGCAAGAAGGTAGATGAGCATGAAAGTTACTTTTCCTTTTTTCATATCTCATATATTTTTTATTATATTCGAGATATTCTTTCTTGATAACAGCCATGACTTTTGTTTTAATACTTATAGCTTTACCCTTAATTACTTGGCCCCTTAAACCAATAGATCCATGGAAAGGACAAAATGGATCTGAACATGTATTTTGTGGAGGCTTTATATCTAATCCTGTGTTTTTCATTATTATTTTCGCACCGTTCTAATTCTATCTTCAGGTCTAAAAGCTATTTTATTTCCTTCTAGATTAACAGCTTCGCCGGTATTTGTGTGAAATAGGAAATTGCATATAGATTTTTGCGCAATAATCATTTTATTCTCTTCTTCAAAGTGAAGAGTGTTCTTGGTTTCGAATTGGACAATTCCTTTCTTCCCTTTTAAAGATGGATTATTACTCTCAATTATTTTTACTTCAAGACCAATAAGCTCATGTAAAGGTAAATCTGAAGATTTAAGAATCAAACCGCATTCTGCCTACCATTTATTTTTTCTTTCTTCTCGGTGATCACAGTTAAGATTCGCGCAATGTTTCGTTTGACGAGTTTAATTTTTCCAGTTTCCTTCCTTAACGTTCCACGGGCTAAACTGTTTCTAAGACGGGATAAATCATTTTTTAAGTCACCCAGTTTTGATTCAATTTCGTCATCCTTCATTTTACGCAATTCTTTACAGTTAATTATTGGCATTACGCTGGACTCGTACCTCCGTTTTTCGGATTAGACTCAGGTAATGACTCAGGTAATATTTCAATTTCAGGCGGAATTGAGTCTCTTAATGCAATTTTGATTTTAATTCCGCATAACCCCAATTTCAAAAGTACGTCTGTTGTAGCTTCCTGTACAATTTTAGATGCGGTGTCACCACTTTTTGGTACTACGCCCTCCTTATACTTTTCATGGCGTGCACGTTCACTTCTAATCTTTCCATTTACCCGTATTTCTACTCCAGCAGCTCCAGCTTCCATAATAGAATTCATTGTCCATAGAGATGCTCTACGGAAAGCAGTCCCCCTTGTTACCATTTGCGCGATTCTATTACACATAATTCGTGGATTCAGTTCAGGAACTTCCACTTCTAAAACTGAGATTTGCGGATTTGGTAAACCAAAGAGTTTTTCAAGCCGTTCAGTTAGATCACGTATTCCTACACCTCTACGACCAATTACTAATCCAGGCCTAGTTACAAAAACGGAAATGCGAGTTCCCACAGGCGTTTTAAGTATATCAGCACCCCCAAAACCTGCGTCTTTAAGTTGTTTTTCTAGAAATTCATCTAATTCTGCGTTTCTTGCAAAATTTTTCATGACATTCTTTATAGCGGACAATTTAATTATGCCTCTTTTCCCACAATTTCAATATGAACGAGAGTGTTAAGACTGGGTGAAGAACGACCAAATGCTCTTGGAGTATAACCGGCTATTTTACGACCGCGATGAGCTGCCGCATGTATAATAACCAGCTTATCTGTGTTTAATCCTTTAAAATCAGAGTTAGCTTCAAGGTTTTCTAAAGTACGTAGAATTTCTGTAGCCGCCTTCATTGGAAAACGACCAGAGTGAAAGCCTTGAATATTAGATCTATGCCCTACTTGTTTATTATATCTTCTAAAAGGTACTGCTTCTTTCTTTTGAAGAACATTATTAATAAATTGCTTTGCAAAACTAAGTCTTTTTCCTTTTATGGCAGTACAAACCTCTCTTGCATGTTTTGGACTAATATCGATCTCACGCCTACTGGCGCGGATATGTATTACCGGATCATAACCGGTAAAGCTGTATCCAAATCTTGACAAACAAGGAACCCCAATATAATCCTAGCCAATGTACGACTACATAAATACTTTTACTATTAATGTGATTGAAAAACACTTAGCGACATTAAAGGTCTTATCAAATTTATCACTCATGTTTAAAAATTATATATGAATTACTTAATAATCTATGAAATTTTGTATAACAGAATTAAATTTTAACTTTGATGGAAGACCATATTTGACGAGGATAAGAAAATAAATAATTAATTTATGACTTATTTTAACGGAACATAAAGGCTTGATCTTGATGAACCTATTCCAGGAGTACCATGCACAACTTTTTTATTAGTTATAACGTATTCACCTAAGTAATGACCCACCATTTCTGTTTTAACATCCAATGAAATAAATTCTTTACCGCTATGAACAAGAATAGCTAAACCGACCATATTTGGCAGTATTATCATATCTCTCGCATGAGTTCTTATTGAACCTTTAAGTTTTCCATCTTTAGCAGCTCGTACATCTTCAAGAATCTTCCTTTTTTCATCAGAAATTCCCCTGTTTAAAGAGCGTCGCTGCCTTGAAGGTAAGAGTGTTATAAAAGTCTCAAAAGACATCGATTGTAGTTGTTCAATCGTATATCCCCGATATTTGAATTCTCTAGGCATATTACCGTTTCACCTCAATGATTCTTCTTGCTACACGTCCTGGACCAGTCTTTCTAGGTGCAATATGACCGACTTTCCTTCCTGGTGGTGCATTCCTTGGAGTTGCAGTAGATTTCCCAGGATGTTGATGTCTACCACCGCCAAAAGGATGATTAACAGCAGCCATTGCTACCCCTCTTGGTCTTGGATAAGCGTGAACTTTGGCTTTATGAGCGTAAAACTTTTTTCCTGCTCTAAGGAATGGTTTTTCTAGTCTTCCGCCTCCAGATATATTCCCTATTGTAGCTCGGCATTGATTAGGCAATGAAATCGTTCGGCCTGAAGGCATTCGGATTATTACGCGATCAGATGTGTGGGAAAACAGAGTCGCAGACACTCCAGAAGCCCGTATTAGTTTTCCTCCGTCACCGTAAGTTAATTCAATATTACATATTTGACTTCCTTCGGGAATCTTTCTCAGAGGTAAAATATTTCCAGTTATTGATGAAGCGTCAGGTCCAATATGAATTATTGAGCCTACACTCATACCATGTACAGCAGGAAGTAATACAGGTGAGAATAATGAACCTTCCATTCTGATTAATGGTGCGCTTCGACCCCGATCGTGCATAATGGCAGTTATTTTTCCGGAAAATGTTTGATCAGGTTTAAGGGAAGGATATTTTGATTTTCCAACCTTTCCTTTAATAGGAGCTCTATATTGAATTCCACCTCTACCACGCCGTTGTGTAAGTATTCTCTTTCCCATATTATCACACTATTCCCAATTTTGAGGCAAGATCTGCCGCTGAGCTATCTGGGCTGAGCTTCACATATGCTTTTTTACCTTTGATTGTTCTTGTGAGATTAACAGACTCAACTTTAACAGCATATAAAGTTTGTATGGCGTGCTTTATTAGATTCTTATTGGCTTCGTCACTAACTATAAAAACAAGTTTATTTTGCGTTTCCATAATATCAAAAGTTTTTTCAGTAACATAAGGATTGAGTATTATATTCATGGCTTTAGTTGGATTCATTTTTTTCACCTATATCTAGAATTCTTTTTGGTAAATGGTCGAAGGATGATTTAGTCCAAATAGTGAGTCTGCCTGGATGAGAGCCAGGAGCTAACTCGGTTAAAGATATTTTATTTGCTAATACACACTCAGCTCCCAGAAAATTTTTTACTGCCCTATTCAGACCTTTTTCTGTACTTACAACAAATAGAGGCCCTTTTGATGACTTTGTAGTTCGACCACGCATTCGAGCAGTACCTGATCTCCTTTTCCAACTCATACTTGCTCTATTAATATCATCAAATAATCCAAGTTTTTCTAAGATCAATTTTAGATCACTCGCTTTGTCAACAACTTCTATATCATCAGACACTATTAAGGGAAATGAAGTTATTTTTTCTATTCTATGCCCACGTTTTGCAACTATTTCAGGAATTGCAGTAGCAGCAACTGCAGATGCGATAGCTAAATGTCTTTCCTTTTGATTAATTTTCCGATAAATTTTCTTTTCAGCTTTTGGTGGATGAGCTTGTCGCCCCTTAACAACGCTTGCGACGCCAGCAGCCATTCCTGCTCTTGGATGACGCTCACCTTTAACACGGGCCATTCTAGCAGCACCTCGACCTACACCCCAAGAAGTTGCACTTGTTCTTTTTCCAGCTAAAGGATCTACGCCTTGTCGTTGTTTTTCATGAGTGATAAGTGAGTTATAAACTCGTCTAATTACTTCAGGCCTATAAGGAGTTAAAAAGACTTTAGGAATATTTATTTCCTCATTCTTTGAACCATCTAAATTGAATACTTCTTTTTTAGACATATTTATTCACTGTTAGCAATAGGAATACTAGCCCCTAAGATCTTAGGAGGTTGATTCTTGGGAGTAGGTGGCCTTACAGCGTACCTAAAACGTACAAGTCTTTTGGCAGCGCCAGGTATTGAACCTTTTAAGATAGTATAATCACCATTTATCACTCCAAATTTATTAAAACCGCCATTGGGTGAAAGTTGTACCTTTTCAGCATTATCCATTAAAAGTATTTGTTTATTATATTCAGTTCGGTGATGATTACCACGTTGACCAGCACGCGGAACAGTATACATAACATTAGATGGACGCCAAGGACCAAGAGTGCCTACAGCTCTTACTGTTTTCCGGGATTTATGTTGTTTTCGTTTTATCCCGAAACGTGTGACTGGACCTTCAATGCCTTTTCCTTTGGTTATGTTACTCACATCAACATAAGTTCCAGTCGTAAATATATCAGATATTTTAATTTCTTTCCCAAGCATAGATTTTAGAAAATCAAAACATGATTTAATATCACTACCTCCAACTTCGATCTCAAACAGATATGGTTTCTTTTGAGGTAAACCTGCATCACGGGGTATGGTATAAACAAGGGCTGAAAATTTCACAACTTGATTTAACATCTGCTCCAAATCCGCTATTTTTTTCTCAATTGAATCAGCCTTAGTATTAGCCTTAGTATTTAGTTTGCGTGTCATTTCTTTAGGCTGTTCCTTTGCAAGTATGTCGGTTAAGGCAAACAAAGATCCATTTTTTTTACAATAAGCTCTAAAGCCAGAAATAGTAATGGGCGGCGTTGCTACAACAGTAGCTGCGTTCAGAATCGGCTTTCCAAAGTTTGGTGTTTTCTCTCGGTCATCTATAGTAGTCAAATGAATAACACCGGCCTTATATCCAGAATATCCTAAAAGGATGGGTTTTTCTTCTGTAGGCTTTCCATATATCTTCATAGCTGGCACTATATTAGACGCTCTGCCTCTTGGTCTATATGCAATTGACCCTCTTCGGGGCGCATTATTTCTTCGATGTCCCATTCTCAGTCAGACGAAGTTCAAAGGGTTATTCATCAACATTTAAACCTTTGGATGTAAGATTTGGTTAATAATAACAAGCGAAGATGACATATTTTTCACAAGAATATGCCGTATGTTTTTTAATTAGGACACATAATTAATTGATTCATATTATTTACTGAAATAA
>CAYNJB010000014.1:0-14015 GCA_964397515.1 uncultured Nitrosopumilales archaeon
GTAAAAAGACTTCAATCTGCATAATCTTTTGAAACTATATGCATATTATTAATATTCCTATTATTGATTCTTTTAGAAATATCTAAACATAAAAAATAATCTAATACCGCAATCAGGATTTCTTATTGAAGTGATCGAAGAAAAAAGTCAATAAAAGATTTGTTAATATGATCACATCTTTAATATTTTCTATTTGATATATTATCTCTGTACTTAGATAGCTTTCTCGCCTCTTTCACCTGTTCTTATTCGGATTATATCCTCTATCGATAGAATCAATATCTTGCCATCTCCCAAATTCCCAGTATATGCGGTCTTTTTCACTATATCCACAATTTTTTCAGTATCCTGATCTCTAACTATCAATTCGATTTTTGTCCTAGGTAACAGATCTACACTATAATGTCGCCCTCTAAACTGAAGATCTAGACTTTTCTGATTTCCTTTTCCTCGAACTTCGTACACAGTTATTCCATGAATATTTGCTTCGAGAAGAGCTTTCCTCACTACATTCAGCTTTTCATTTCTGATAATGGCTTCAATTTTTTTCATTCAAATCACTCTTCCAGTTCGCCCTAAGGGTTCATCAACCTTTTTTCCTTTATTGTATTCATAATCATCGCTTCAATTTCTGTTACACAGATTATGTTTTCACCATTTTCATCGTTAGATGTGTTCTTAATGATATTGATTACCCTATTTACATCTTTATTATCTACAATTATGCTCATTTGGATGATGCGCCCAAAGATTTCTCTATATTCTTGCCCGCGCCACATCTTCTTTTCATCTTTTTGATGGCTTCGACCTTTTCCTTCAAAATAAGTAAGATTATAGAAACCTTCTTTGGTTAAAGCATTCAGAACAGACTTATACTTATTTGGGAAAACCGTTGCTTCAATCCGCTTCATTTGTTTAATGAGTCTCCTGTTTTATTGGTTCACCGTTTTCTTCTACTTTTTCACTATCTTCAGGTGTTATTATAAAATCTGGGTAGCTTATTGCTCCATGTTCAGCGTTATCTAATCCTTCTAATTCCTCCTTTTTTGAGACTCTCAACCCTATCGTCTTCTTCAATACCCAGAAGATTACATATGTTGTACCAAATACCCACACGAAATTTGCAACGACCCCAATCACCTGTGCTACCAATTGTCCTATACCTCCGCCATAGAGAAGACCAGTGACGAATGGGGCTTCCGTTGAATAAATTCCATAAGTTCCATCAGCAAAGATACCGACACTTATCAGACCCCAGATTCCTGCGATAAAGTGACACGATACGGCTCCAATAGGGTCGTCTATACCTTTCTTCTCGAAGAATAGGACACTTTCAACCATGATAAAACCGGCTACAAGCCCAATTACAACGGCAGCCCAAGCCTCAACCCAAGCGCAAGGTGCTGTGATAGCAACAAGACCAGCGATCACTCCATTACCAGTCATAGTAACATCTGGGCGCCCAAATTTTTTCCATGTATAGAGGGTAGCCGCGAATCCGCCAGCTGAACCTGCAAGGAGTGTGGTAACTGCGATTACTGATATTCTTAGCTCTGTTGCAGCAAGAGTACTACCGGCGTTAAATCCAAACCAACCAAACCATAATATGAAGACGCCAAGAACAGCCATAGAGATACTGTGTCCAGGTATTGCTCTAGGTTTACCGTCTTCATCATATTTCCCAATTCTAGCTCCAAGCAATAATGCACCAGCCAAACCAGCTCCGCCTCCAACCATATGAACTACTCCTGAACCTGCAAAGTCTAAATGACCTAGTCCGAAAGGAAGATTAGATAGCCACCCTCCGCCCCAAACCCAATGCCCATATATTGGGTAAATGAAGGCGGTTATTAGGAAGCTAATTATATAATATGTTCTGAATTTTGTCCGCTCAGCCATAGCACCAGAAGCTATAGTTGCCGCAGTACCAGCAAACACCATTTGGAATATCCATAGAAGATAAGTGTTCACATCATAGGCTTCACCAGTGAGTAACCAGTTACTTGCACCAAATATTCCTGCTACACTTGCACCGAACATTAGTGGGAACCCGATGGCCCAGAAACCTAAACTCCCTACAGCAAAATCAGAGAGGTTCTTCATCATGATATTACTAACATTCTTCGCTCTTACAAGACCGCCCTCAAGCATTGCGAAACCACCCTGCATCAAAAACACCAGAAAAGCCGCTACCAAGGTCCAAGTAAAATTCACAGGTGCATTGGGATCTTCGGCTAACGTTATATCTCCTGCAGGATCAGCGGCTAATGCAGATGGAACTACAATTATTAAGAGAGACAAAACCAAAAATAATTGGATTATAGGCTTCATTTTCATGATTACGGTGTCTGATTTTTCACTTACCAATTTTTCAGAACATACTAGGTAATCGAAATAACCTATTTAAACCAAAGAAACATCTCTCATCATATTTCATCAACTAGGAAAAACATATTGTATAATTTGAATTTTATGTTTGGTGTTCTGAATATCAAGTGCGGGGGGTGGGATTCGAACCCACGAACCCCTATGGGACGAGGTATCCTAAGTAAGGACCTCCTAAGCATCGCGTATTAATTCTCGCGCCGTTGACCTGGCTTGGCAACCCCCGCTGACTTTACTCCCAAAAACTCTATAATTTAAGGTCTCCATTAATGTCATTAAATATTTCAATTAATCCGCAAGACTTATCTAAAGAGAGTTATACACTTATAATAGTCGCTAAAAAAGCTCTAATGACTTTAATTTAGCACCTATGTGATGAAATTGGGATTGTCTATTAATAATAAAACTAATGTTACAAATGCGTTGCATGGTACTACAACTGTAGGTATTGTGTGTAAAGAAGGAGTGATCTTGTCGTCAGACACTAGAGCTATCGCTGGCGGGTACTTTATAGCTCATAAACATGTGAAGAAGATTCTAAAGATTGATGATCATTTAGCAATGACGATAGCAGGTGGAGTAGCTGATGCTCAAAATGTAGTTGACATACTCAGATATCATGCAAATATGTACAAGCTAGAACATGGGGTTCCTATTCCCTTAAATGCGGCAGCAAGGCTGACTTCAAACGTTTTTTATTCCGCTAGATTATTTCCGTACTATGCAGATGTTTTAGTCGGAGGATATGATAGCAAAGGGCCAAATGTATTTCATATTGATCTTTTTGGATCACTTTCAGAAGCGAAATATGTTTCGACAGGAAGTGGATCTCCAGTAGCTTACGGAATTCTTGAAAATGAATATCGTGAAGGAATGTCGATTAAGGAGGGTATTCCAATTGCGTTAAGATCAATTGTAGCGGCCATAAAGAGGAATGCAGGTACAGGGGATGGCTACGATGCAATTGTAATAACAAAAAAGGGGTTCAAAGAGCTCAGTGATAAAGAGAAGACTGAAGCTGTAGGTAATCCACTTGGAAGAGTTTAGTTTTGGGGCAAAGGCTGAACTCAAATACTTCAAATAATTTAATGGGAATTGTTCTCCAAAACATACCAACAGAAGCTGGAATAACACGAGTAGAATATGAAGGGCCTAAAATAGCGTTATACACAAAGAATCCTAGTTTTTTATATAAGAATAATCAGATCATATCAAATATAGTTAATTCTATTAAAAAGAGAGTTGTAGTACGAGCAGATAAATCAATTAGAAAACCAGAGTCTGAGGCAAAAGACATACTATCAGACAATCTACCGGATGAAGCTAAGGTTTCAGGGATTATTGCAGATACTGCACTAGGAGAGATTCTGATTGAGGCCAATGACCCTCAATTTTTAGTAATCGAAAAAGGCT
This sequence comes from uncultured Nitrosopumilales archaeon, assembly GCA_964397515.1. Lineage (GTDB taxonomy): Archaea > Thermoproteota > Nitrososphaeria > Nitrososphaerales > CAYNJB01 > CAYNJB01. The sequence goes on from CAYNJB010000014.1 coordinate 3,799, forward strand.
TCGACCAATTATCTTTAATAGAGAAAACAGGGTGGATGTTAAAAATAAAGAAAGCGCCCCATATTCCTTCCCCCACACTTCAAACAATATATCACACTATCAAGGCTGGTTCAGATGAAAGAGAAAGAATCTATAAGCAAACAGGAGAAAAAATCTTTAGGTCACGGCTATTATCAGATTCGGAGGTATCAATTCATACACTTGGAGGGTTTCAGGAAGTCGGACGATCGTCAATTCTAGTAAAAAGTTCTGAAAGTAAGATCCTTTTAGATTGCGGTATCCACCCAGGTGCAAAAAACCCGAGAGATGCATATCCCCGACTTGATTGGGCAGATATTGATCTTGGAGATTTAGACGCAGTAGTGTTAAGTCATGCACATATGGATCATCAAGGTTTTCTCCCAGCGCTCTTCAAATATGGATATGATGGACCGGTTTATTGTTCTGAACCTACATTTCCTTTAATGATTTTACTTCAAAGTGATTTTGTCAAGCTTGCATCTATGGAAGGTACTAGTCAACTATATGACATGAAAGATGTTAGGGAAGTAATCAAACATTGCATAACAATCCCGTATGGAGTCGTTACTGATGTATCCCCAGATGTTAAGCTTGTTCTTAACAATGCAGGGCATATATTAGGATCATCCACAATACATATGCACATAGGCGAGGGAGCACATAACTTGGTCTATACAGGTGATTTCAAATATGCGATGACATCACTCTTTGATAGTGCGTCTTGGAATTACCCTAGAGTTGAAACCTTAATCATGGAGAGCACATATGGGGCAAAAGAAGACATTATGCCAAATAAGGAAGAAGTTGAAATGAGTTTAGTGCATTCAATTAATCAAACATTAAAAGAAGGTGGAAAGGTACTTATTCCAACTCCGGCAGTAGGACGGTCACAAGAAATATTGCTGATCTTAGATGGATTGATGAAGAAAGGTCTTTTAACCGAAGCGCCTATCTTTACAGAGGGAATGATATCAGATGCAACAGCGATACATGTTGCCTATCCTGATTATCTATCCCGAGATCTGCGAAAAAAAATTGGAGAACAAGGTGAAAACCCGTTCGTATCAGAATATTTCACAACTATAGATCATCCAAGTAATAGATCAGAGGCGTTGCAGGAAGGCCCAGCCATAATTATGGCAACCTCAGGAATGTTAGAAGGTGGACCAGTAGTAGAATATCTTGCTGAACTGGCACCGTCTGAAAAAAACAAGATTTTATTTGTTTCTTATCAAATATCTGGGACTTTGGGTAGAAGAATACTAGATGGAGCTAGACAATTTAACCGACCAAATGAAGATGGGAAGATAAGAATCGTAGATGTTCACTGTAATATTGAGAGGATCGAGGGATTTAGTGGCCACAGCGACTATAATCAATTAATGAGATATGTTTCTCGCCTTAGACCTAAATTAAAACAGGTAATTATAAATCATGGGGAAAAGAGAAAAGTTGAGAATTTGTCATATACAATTTCAAGATTATTTAGGATACCGACATATAACCCAATGGTTTTAGAAGCGCTAAAAATTTATTAGATTAACCCTCGCCATATACGTACACTGGGAGGAGTAACAACAATTCTTTCCTCGCCAAGTCTTGCGATATCACCACCAATTGACGCAGTATAAGCATATAATTCTTCAACAGCTTTCTTTAGCTCTTTGGTATTTCGTTGTGCTAAAGGGGTTATTCTAAGTATTACTATGAAGTTTGAAGCAATGTTTTTTTTAATATCCGGTAGTTCCTCAATTGACCTGAAAGGAAGTGCCTTAAGATATACTTGATCCGCTGATTTACCTTTATTTTTCTGGACTAATCCTTGTGACATTCCCAACCAATTCCTATATTATTTGTTACTATTAGGTTTTCACTGACAAGTCATATCATAAAAACCTTGAAAATTTATTGGAGTAAAGGGTATTAATTCTCTTTTGTCAAAGTCATTTGATTTTTAGGTTCTTAAAACTTACCTTATGTACCCCTTCGCATGTTCTTCCCTTCATCCCAGGCCTTATCACCAACATAGTGAAGGTTTTGGATAATCACGCCCTTTACAGCGTCTTCAGAATCTTTTGAGGATAGAGTAGATTCCCCTACAGCTATGGGTTTATGGTATTTAGCTTCAATAACAATTACAATATCACCTTTGCTATATTCGCTGAAGGAAATTATTCCGGGCCTCATAATATTTGCTCCGTTGCATACATGAGATATTGCACCTGAGTGAACAGTAATTGAAGGAAAAAAGTGTAAGGTATCATTATCACCTAAGAATGGAATAACTTGCCCATCTTTGTGAATAGCCAAGAATTGGCCGCATGCGACAATTTCGGTGGTTGGAGTGACTTGAGTTGATAAAACACCCTTTAGCGTAGAAGGGTGAACTTCGCTTGGCCATTTATGCCTTATCTTTATGAGAAGTTCTTCAGATTCTTTATGTGTTATCGAACGGGTTTTCATTCAAACCAATACCAACTAAGTAGAGCTCACAGTGATGATATTATAACCTTATTTACTTAAAGCCTAATGAATATAATGCGGACTCTTGTTTTTCTTCAATAGAACCTTTCCTTTTTGATCGTATATAGTGAATGGCCTTTTTAACGGTCATATTTTCATGTTTGACTAAATAGGCGACTATAATTGTACCAGTTCGTCCCTTCCCAGCATCGCAATGTATTAGAACTGAGTATCCAGAAGCAATATTTTTGTTGATAAATTGTGTGGCTTGCCCAAGGTTCTCAAATGATGGTGTGGAGTGATCAATCATTGAAATGTGCTTATTTTCTACCCCGTTCCTTTTTAACCAGTCTAAAGGTAAAGATTTTTCTGTAAGACTTAGTATGTGTTTTATTCCTTGTTTAGAGATCCACGATATTTCTGGTTCACTCATAGGCCTCCCACTTGCAGCTAGTTTATCTGGGACGACCCAACTAAAATATGTAGGTTTGCTCATTAGAGACCCATAGATAAATCTGTAAACGGATCCTATTTTACTCATTTAAAGCTCTACTATTTTGTTCTACTTAATTATTTTCTATATGAAAGTTACAAAAGTAATTCAATCATTGGTAAATCATTGCTAGTCGCTAATATTGTAGATTCATTAATACGGATGAGTTCATTCAACTTAGCTGTTCTTTCGCCGCCAACTATTCCTGTCTTAAGCATCTTTGAACTAGTTGCTACAGCCACATGTGCAATATGGCTATCCGATGTATCACCAGATCTATGAGAGGTTATTAAAGAAATGTTGTTTTTAGCCGCTGTTTTAGCGAAATTAAGAGCGTCACCCAAGGTACCAGCTTGGTTTACTTTTAGTATAGCTGAGTTAACTGAGTTAAGGGATGTGGCTTTTTCTAACATTTTTGAGCTTGTAACTAATAGATCATCACCAGTAACAAAAGAGTGTTTAACGGATTTTGTTAATTTAGCAAAATCTTCAAAAGCGTCCTCATGAAGAGGATCCTCAAGATATATCAGATTATATTTATCCGCTAATTCAGAGACATAAGTTACTTGATCATCTCCACTAAGTTTTCGACCATCTCTTTTGTACACATAAAGTTTATTCTCTTGATCCCAAAATGATGATGCAGCAAAATCTATACCTAAGCTTACCTTAAAACCGACCTTATCAGATATGTTATTAACTGCTTCCGAGGCTATTTCAAATGCTTCTTTATTACTAAGAGACGCAGCCCAAGCACCCTCATCTCCCTTTCCTCCAGGGAAGAGAGGTTCATTTTTCCCTATAATTTTCCGAGCTTCTTTGTGAACCAGAACATTGGCTTGTAATGCATCAGAAATTTTTTTTGCGCCTACAGCACAAGATAAGAATTCTTGTATATCAGGGGCACCAGGTCCTGCATGCATTCCACCACCTATAAAATTACCAATAGGATACGGAAGCTTTGGAGTACCAGATGGATTTATTAAATTGTAAAGAGGAATATTAAGATGTTGAGCAGCAGCGTCAACAGCTGCTATTGTTATGGCATAAGCTGCAGCTCCACCGATTTTACTATAATTAGATGTACTATCTATTTCTATAAGTTTGGATGTTATAAGTTGTGGATTAGTAGCGTCTAGCCCTATCAAAATATTTGAGTAACTTTTTATTTTATTAAGGCATTCATATGGGCTTTCATTGGGAAAACTTTTTGCTTCGTTTCTCCCAACACTGGCTCCCGAAGGGGCCATAGCTCGACCCTTATTTTCACCTACAATTATGTCAACTTCAATGGCTAGTTGGCCTCGACTATTATAGCAAAGGCGATAGTCAATTTTTTTTATTGGCGCATCAGCCAAAAGTAAGTCACGATTTATGGAGAGATATATTCAGTTTTTCGTTTAGCTATAGCCTCGTAGTAAGGTAGTATTTGATCAATTATATCAACGTTTGAAATAATCATACTCCTACAACAATATCGGGTTAAACCAAGAGAGGTTAGAATTTCTTCAGGATCGTCACCTGCTTTTACTTTACGCGCAAATGTTTGATATTTATCTCCAATCAGAGTACCACAACTGAAACACCGTACAGGGATTAACATTTTACCAACTCACCTATATGACTTTTGTTTTCGAGCTCTGGCACCGGGTCCACCAAATTTCTTGGGTTCAGATTGTCGTGGATCACCTTTTACTAAATATTCATCTACAGCCATTATATTATTTTTTAACTCCTTAGATTTGAAATATGTAATTAAAGCCTTAGACAAAGCTATAGCTGAGGCGTCTGCTTGACCTATGACTCCACCACCTGAAGCTTGAATATCTACATCCACCTTGTTTCGTAGCTCGCCTGCAATTATTATTGGAGTCATTAATCGTTCACGAGCAATTACATTAGGTATTATTTCAACAGGAATTTTGTTAAATCTAATACGACCTATCCCAGGACGTACAAATACTGTGGCTTTGGCTGTTTTTCTGGAGCCAGACATAATTAATTGTTTTGTTTTTTTAGATTTCAACATTTTTATTCACTCTATTCTCCTGCCCAACCTATTGTTTTAGCTATTTCAGCAAGACTAGTATAATAAGCAATAGGTTTTGAGGCTTTAGTATCCTTAAAAATTTGTTGCTGCAAACTTTTTAGTCTATCAGGTTCACCTTCATATACTCGGAGCCGTTGTATAGCTTTCAAGCCTCTTGGTTTTCTTCGAGGTACCATACCCCGCACCATTCTTGAAAATATTCTACTGGGACTTCTAGGATGAAATGGGCCATATTTTGGGTTAATAATACTTCCAAGTTCGAGCCTTGCAAAAAACTTCTTAAGAGTTGCCTCTCTTGTCCCTGAAATAAGTATTAGATCTGCATTAATTACATAAATATGTTTTTCTTCCAATAGGAGTTTTGAAATTTTAGAGCCGAGTCTCCCAGCTATTTGACCTGAACCGTCGACAACTAGTTCAGTTTTATTCTCAATATTATCCGCCAATGAGTTTTACCTTCTTTCCGTCTGGATATGAATTAGACGCTTCCTCAAGGGATATAGCTTTTCCACCAGCATTTATTATTTTCGCTTTTGCTGATTCTGAAAACGAGTAACCACCAACAATTAGCTTATGATCAATATTTCCACTGCCAAGAACTTTTCCCGGTACCACAGTTACATTGCCAGATTTGGTTAATTTATTGATTTTACCAATATTAACAGCTACTTTTCCAGATTTAGTTTTTTCTAGGTATCGTGACACGGTCATCCAAAGAGAGATTTTATTATCTCTACTGACTTTCTTTAGTTTGGAGATAGTGTGATCAAGATGCAGATTTTGTTTTTTCCTTTTCAACTTTATTTGCCTCCTCTAGATTATCATGTATCATATCTATTTTTTTCCTTAGTATTTGTAATGAGTGTGATAGAATTTCTGCAGCAGGTAAAGCTCCCACTGACTCGATTAAAAGTTCAAATTTGTATTCATTATTATCTTCGGGTTTTAGAACTGAAACTGAAGATGGTTGCCATTTTGCATGATCTTTGCCCCGCCCCAAGCGAGCGTAAGCTTCAAGTTTCACTTTTTGACCGGGGGATAATTTAACAATGGGAATAAGCTCACTAATAGGTTTTGTTTCTTTATCATCTTGGGAAACTAGATCTCCAGAATATATATTACGGATACGATATGTTGCTTCCGCATCTAAACCCAAAAGAACCCGACATTTACTGCATCCAAGATCACTGTGGCAATCGCAATCCTCAGGCAATACATACCTTTTAAGGTCTGTAAATAAAGGAATTAGCCCTAATCTGTGAGTTAATATTTCATCATAGAGTATAGAAGAGTTTTCCAAGATTACCACGTCATCTATTGCCATAACGGGTACTTCACTTAATGCAAATCTTCTTACTGCATTGGCATAACTTCTATGAATCCCAGATATTTTCAACCTTATTTTAGATTTGTCTAATTCAATTATTTTAAGATCAATCAATATTTTTTGCTCCTTATTAAATCTCGAACTAAAATCAGCTTCCACACACTTTTATAGAGAGGCTAGAGGTGACTCTGCTTAAATATTTATCCCCTTAAATCACAGGTTTTCAGAAATAATAAGATATTATTTAAAGAATATAAAAAATTTAAAATTAATTAATAAATAAACATCAGAAAGAGATAAATGTTGGATTTTCTACTGTGAATAGTAGCAAAATTGAAAACTAAAATAGTAATTCTGGGGGTATTATTACTAATATCTGGACTTTATTTTGGGTTCATTAACCCAGAAATCCCTGAAGATTTTTCTAATTTACTTGGAATTGCAAATATATCGTATCATGATGAGCCAATACTACAAAAGATAGTTCTAAGGGTTCATGCGTTCAATTATACAACAATCCCAGTTAATCTTCCAGAGACGTTCTTCCTCGGAGAAAACATACATGGATGGTATAAATCAGACGGGGCTTTGAACTTTTATGTCATGAATAATCAAAGCTATAGCGAGTGGATGATTGGTGGAACAACAAATGTTTACGAGTCCGCAGTCGCACAAAGCAGCTTTAATTTTACTTTAAATATAGAGAAATCAGACACATATTATGTAGTTTTTGATAATATTGCGTCACCGGATGATAAAAGCGTTGTATTTGAAATTCTTAATAAAAAATCGACTGTCAAAACAGGTCAAGAAATAGAGCTACTTTTACAATTCATCACAATAATAGGCTTAATCATGTTCTTAATCGGTGCAAAAGTAGGCGGAAAAAAAACTAAGGATATGCAATGAATACAGTAAACACTTAGGTAATAGATATATTTTCTATAAGAATATGGGTTAGGAAGACCCTTATGCATATAACTATTATTTCAATATTAAGAATTAATAATTGAGTCTAGAGAACTTAAATCAGCGTCACCAGAGGATTTGACTGCAAGAGCAGATATACGGAAATTCCTTCTACAAGCTAATCCTAGTTCAAAGCTACTCCCATCAAATTCTATTGATTGAATACTTTTAGATTTACAGTCATCTTCTAACGTTTTTTTTCGCTCCATAGATAATTGTGAAGAGTAAACTATTAGCTTTGACCCACGGACAGATTTTTGAACTTCTTTATAACCTATAATACTTTTCCCAGTTTTCATTATAAGAGTTAATATTTTAGTCATGTTTTTCTTATTCAATTTGTTAACATTCCATATATACGTCCATCATTCCTGTGCCTACAGGTATGGGTAAGCCGACTATAACATTTTCAGTTACTCCTTTGAGTTCTTCGATTTCACCTTTTACAGAAGCATCAGCTAGTGTGGGTACTGTAATTTCAAATGCAGCTCTTGCTAAAACACTAGTCTTTGATCCGGCAATTCCATGTCTGCCGATCTGTTGTAGGTAACCCTTAGATGTCATCAAGTCAGATAGTAAGAAAATGTGTCTCATATCTACTTCAAGACCTTGTTCTTCTAATGTCGTGGTTATTTCTTTGATAAGAGCAGTACGAGCTGCTTCTATTCCTAATGTTTGATATATTTCGAATACACTAGTGGTAGTTGTTCGGGTAGTGTCAACTCCCTCAATTCTAAGAGTTTTCTGCAAATTTGATCCTGAAGTTCGAATAATCCACTCATCTTCTTCTTTCTCAATGGTAACCCGTTTGACTCCGGGAATACCTTTTACTTTAGACTTTACACTTTTATTAATATGATTGTGTAAAGTCGTTAGATCAACGCTCCCTACGTCAACATATACTATTGCATTATCAATATCAGCCTCTGATTTGCGCTTTGCTGTTTGAACGGCTTCTTTAACCATTTCAACAGTACAGTCCCTTTCAACTAATTTTTCTTTATCTAAAACAAGTTTGATTCTATTAGAAATATGATCGATTTCGGGTTGCTTTAGAACGTTTAATGTACTGGTAAATAATATATTCCGCGCTACTTTCAGAACTACCTGATTAACAATCTTATCTTTTTCTGCAGATACTTGGGTTTTATCTAACTTGCTCCATTCTTTTGAATTTTCCTTTGAAGCTTTATTGATTGCTTCAGAAATCATACTTGGATCAACATATACTGTCATCGATGTTTTTCCCGGAGCTTTTCTAGCATCTACTAACTCAATAAGCCTAGGTAATCCAAGAGTAACATCCCGTTCTTTCACTCCTGCAAAGTGGAAAGTACGTAAAGTCATCTGAGTTCCAGGTTCACCTATTGATTGCGCAGCGATTATTCCACTTGCTTCCCCTGGTTCAACCGACGCTTTTTTAATGAGTTCAAGTACACGTTTACAAACTCTTTCTGATGAATCAATTGATAAAGGATATGCTAATAAAGCCTTTTCCAGATCAATCAACAATTTTTGATTAATATCTACCATATGTCTGGATATTATCTTCTTTATATCGTTGTGAGTTGCTTTTTTTGTTACTTTGGATGTTATGGCTTCTGTTTCGACAATTCGATCTATATTAACAGCTTTTCCATGATCACTTTTCGATGGATCAATCCCATCTTCACCATATAAGAATTGAATAATATTCCCAAATGGGTCTCGAACACTTAAATCATATTCCACTCTTATGTGTTCCATAGCATTAACAAGTCTTCGCTGCATATACCCACTTTGTTGCGTTCGAACAGCAGTATCAACGAGTCCTTCCCGACCACCCATAGCATGGAAGAAGAATTCTACAGGAGATAACCCACCACGATAATTACTTAGAACAAATCCTTTAGAGTTTGGAGAAGGATCGTTTGAAGTGAAATGTGGTAGAGCGCGGTCTCGAAAACCTTTTTCAATTCGTTTACCTCTTACTGATTGCTGTCCTAGCGATGCGGTCATCTGTCCAAGGTTAAGTAATGACCCACGAGCTCCTGTTCTAGCCATTATTAGACCCGCATTATCAGTAGGGAAGGAGTTATCAGCTAGTCGACCTGCTTTATCTCTAGCCCTAGAAAGTTCATTAACTATGTATAGTTCAAGAGCTTCCTCTACAGATAATCCTTTTGCTAAGCGCATATTACCATTTTTATGTTGTTCAAAGAGGTCAGATATTTTCGAATATGATTCCTTAAGAGTAGATAACACTTCTTGTTGTTTATCTATTGGGAGTACAAGTTCATCATAGCCAAAAGTGAAACCTCTTCGGGTTATGAATGATTTAAGGGATGTTAGAATTGAGTTGAGGAATTTTCGTGCAATCTCAGGTCCATAATCTTTTGCTATTCGATGTAGTAGGCTATCTGGCTCTTCAGCACCTATGGCAGCTCTATCAATTACTCCGCTAATAAGTACCCCATTTTTTATTACTACATCCTTTTTCTTTGTGCCTTTAGACCATTTAGAAGACATAACATAGTTAAAGTCTTTAGGTAAAAATAATGAAAATAGTTGTTTTCCACTATAAGCGATAGAAGGTTTAACTTGTATTGGTTCAGGGAGAGGTCCGAAATATTTTCCGGCCAAGGCTAGATTGGTGAATTCTTCCTTAGATAGGGTAGTTGAGTCATTAGTTAAGAGAAATGAAGCGGTTAAAAAGTCACGTATTCCACCAATTATAGGTCCACCATATCTTGGTGAGAGTATCTGACTTTGAACCTCCATAAGAGTTATTGCCTCGGCTCTGGCTTCATCGCTTTGAGGAACATGTAAATTCATTTCATCGCCATCAAAGTCTGCGTTATAAGGTGGACAAACTGCGGGGTGAAGTCTAAAAGTTCGGAAAGGTAAAACTTTGA
>CAYNJB010000015.1:0-13926 GCA_964397515.1 uncultured Nitrosopumilales archaeon
CAGGAATACCTGAAGACGATCCCAGAAACGCAGCTGTAATAGCTGATCTTGTTGGAGACAATGTTGGAGATAGCGCTGGCCGTGGCGCAGATCTTTTTGAATCTGCAACTGGTGAAAATATAGGCGGAATGATTATTGGAGGAGCTCTTGCAGTAGCAACAGGTAACTGGGCATTCTTGGTATTTCCACTTATTGCTAGAGCGTTAGGAATCTTTGCAACACTGATTGGAATGCCTTTCGTCAGAGTCTCACCTGGTGAAGAAAACAAACCAATGAAAGCACTACGTAAGGGACTACTTACTACAACAATAATATCCGGCATATTATTTTATTTTGCAATTCAGATGCTTTTCGGTAACCACTCTGGCAGTATCTATCTCTATTTTGCAATGTTATCGGGACTTGCAGCTAGCGTACTAGTTGATTTAATAACCGATTATTACACAGGAAGAGATAGAAAACCTGTAAAAAGAATCGCAGACGCTTCTCAAACTGGACCTGCGACCAATATTATCACCGGCTTTGCAGTCGGACTTGAGACCACTGGTCTTCCAATAATATCGCTTGGCGCCTGTCTGATTATCTCATACTTCTTTGGAACAATGTTTGGAGCAGCTAATCCAGATTTAGGTCCAAACGCTGCATTTCTTGGCGGCATATACGGTACTACAATGGCAACTATGGGTATGCTAGCAGTAATGGGAATGGTTCTAGCTTTGGATGGATTTGGTCCAATAGCTGATAACGCTGGTGGAATTTCAGAAATGTCCGAGCAGAAAGGAATTAAGGAAAGCATGGATGCCTTAGATGCTGTAGGCAATACAACTAAGGCTTTAACTAAAGGATTCGCAATGGGTAGTGCACTTCTAGCTGCTCAACTTTTATTCCAAGCATATATTCAAACAGGGAATGAATACCTAGCAAGTATAGGCGGTGGAATACTGATGATGGATTTAGCCAACCCTGTTGTTCTAGTTTCAGGTTTAATTGGGGCTATGATTCCATTTCTGTTCTCATCTTTGGCAATTCGCTCAGTTGGTTTAGCTGCAAAGCAAATGGTTAATGAGGTAAGAAGACAATTCAAAGAAATAGCAGGAATAATGGATGGAACCCAAAAACCGGAATACAATAAAGCAGTAGATATAAGCACTAGAGCAGCTTTAAAGGGAATGATTCTTCCAGGATTACTTGTTGTTATATCTCCCATAGTTATAGGCGTTTTATTAGGAATAAGCGCGGTAGGAGCCTTAGTTATAGGTGCAACTATGTCAGGGATACCTCTAGCAATACTGATGAATACCGGAGGCGGAGCTTGGGATAACGCGAAGAAACATATTGAGGCCGGGAATTTTGGAGGAAAGGGTTCTGAAGCTCATTCAGCTTCAATAGTTGGAGATACAGTCGGTGATCCAATGAAAGATACAGCCGGGCCATCTATCCACGTTTTAATTAAATTGTTGAATACGCTGTCAATCCTATTTATCCCACTATTTCTTGCACTTTTAGCATTATAAAAAAGGAATAATTTACACTAATCCCGCCGCTTAAATAGGTAATCTTTAGTTTACTATTTTAGCGCTAAAAGTTAATTATGAGGCGAAACTAGTGGAATACTCAAAAATAGCTTCTACATATGAACAAATGGATATTACTTCAAAAAGAATTTTGTTAACTAATTACCTTGCAGAACTCTTCAAATCTACTCCAGTTAAAATAATAGATAAAGTGGTGTACCTAACACAAGGTAAATTATATCCCGATTTCGAGGGAATTGAAATTGGTATAGCCGATAAACTTGTAATTCGAGTATTATCAGATATTTCAGGATTATCCAAAAATAAGATAGATGAGTTGTATAAAAAACTGGGCGATATAGGATTAGTCGCACAAAAACTTTTGAAAAAAAAACAGCAAACGACTTTGTTCTCTCAACCTCTAACTTTTGAGCGAGTATATACAACCCTTGAAAAGATAGCAAAAACTGCTGGAGTCGGCAGCCTAGATTTTAGACTCAACTATCTTAGAAGCCTTCTAAATGATGCATCTCCCGAAGAATCTAAACACATTTTACGTATGGTTACAGGTAGACTCAGATTGGGAGTTGCAGACTATACTGTATTAGATGCACTATCCATCGCTTTTACCGATGATAAGAAAAATCGTATCTTTCTTGAAAAAGCTTATAATTTAACAAGTGATTTAGGAAAGGTAGCTAAAACGGTTGCTTTACTCGGCCTCGATGGAATAAAGAAGATTAAGATCAAAGTAGGAAATCCAATAAGACCAATGCTTGCGGAAAGACTTGAGACGCCAAAACAAATCTTAGAAAAATTAGGAGGATCTTGTGCTGTTGAATACAAACTCGATGGAGAAAGAATACAGGTACATAAAAAAGATCAGAAGGTAAATCTCTTTTCGCGAAGGCTTGAGAATATAACAAAACATTATCCCGACGCTATAAAGCTTGTCCGAGATTATGTGAAAGCAAAAAATGGAATATTCGAAGGAGAAATAGTAGTAATAAATGAAGACACAGGAGAATATCTGGCTTTTCAAGATATTATGCACCGAAGAAGGAAACATGGTATTAAAAAAGCTATGCAGCAATATCCTATAGCTCTAAATTTTTTTGATGTATTATTTGCAGATAAAGTAGATTATACTTCTAAGCCTTATTTCAAGAGAAGACCTGTGCTTTTAGAAAATATCCAACAACATGATGGAATTAAGATTATCCGATCTATTGTAGCAGATAAAGTAAATCTTATTGAGAATTTCATGCAGCAGGCCATTTCTGACGGGTGTGAGGGACTAGTAGCAAAAGATCTTAACAGTGTATATAGGGCTGGAGCAAGGGAATTTGCGTGGATAAAGCTAAAGAGAGAATATAGTAGCGAACTTAATGATACAATTGATTTAGTTATAATCGGAGCTTTTTTCGGTAAGGGGCGAAGAGCTGGAAAATACGGGACTTTTGTTTTGGCATCATATGACCGTGAATCTAATATTTTCCGATCAGTTACTAAAATAGGAACTGGTTTCACTGATGAAGATCTAATTGCCTTTCCGAAAATTTTGGCTCCTTTTAGGATACCGAAAAAACATAATAAAGTTGATTCTAAAATAGAAGCTGATGTGTGGTTCGAACCACATTTTGTTTTGGAAATAGTCGCATCTGAAGTTACTTTGAGTCCAATACATACGACAGGTTGGGAGTCTATACGAAAAGGATCCGGATTAGCTTTACGTTTTCCGAAATATGTCGGCAGATTAAGAAAAGATAAAGCCCCTGAAGATGCAACCACCGTTAATGAAATTCTAAAAATCTACAAATCACAATTAAAAAAAATTAGAAAAATAAGATAATCATAGAATGATTGTATGAGAGTTCTTAACAAGACCCGTTATATCTATATATATGCGCTAAGTATTATAATATAGAGGTCAATGAATAATGTTACTTCCTTCTGAGGTCGAAGCTAGAGCAATGATTCCAGCTTTGCGTGCATTGATAGCTAGAAAACTTATTGAGGCGCATAATTTGCCTCAACAAAAAGTGGCAAATATGCTTGGAGTAACTCAGGCTGCTGTGAGTAATTATCTACGAGAAGTAAGAGGTGCAGGAATATCCATAGATTTATCTGGAGATACTTTAAATTTAATTGATGATATTGTTCATATGCTTTTAGATGGTGCAGATTCTGTACAATTATTAGAAAAATTTCATGACACGGTCGGTTTAATGAAGGGGAAACGGGTAATGTGTAATGTGCATCAACAAATGGAGCCGAATCTAGACATTAAGAGTTGCCATATTTGTGACGCAACCTAATAAAGAAATAGTTAAACAGTACACCTTATAGCATCCGCTCTTAAACGGTAATCTAGGAGCCGGGGTGGCAGAGTGGAAAAGATACAATCATAGATGCGTCGGCCTCGAGATCTTAACTAAGAAGGGCTAGACAGCCGATGACCTACGGGTCGCGTGGGTTCAAATCCCACTCCCGGCGCCTATTCAGAATTTATTGAGGATGTAGTTTTATATGGATATTTCTTGTTATTGACTAAGGTTAAGACTTCTTATTTTCATCTTAAGCAATAGTGCAAATAATGGATAATAGAAATGGTTAGAATATTGATTTAGCTAATTTAGTTATTGTTCTTTTTTGAACGTCTTTCAATTTTTGTTCAAGTTCTTTCTCAAATTCTACTTCTTTTTTCCGTAGGTTTTTTCTTGCATTTTCATACTTATTTTTTACATTTTTTTCACTCATTTATTTACACCTCGCCTACCGTTCTTTTTCTCTGAATAACTTTCTTAACATGTTTAAGCCGAACAAATTCTTCTCTCTCGCGCTCCTCTAAAGTTGAGGCGATGGACTTTATTCCTTCTTCATATTGAGGGATTATAATGAACTCTAAAGCATTTATTAATCTTTGAGTCTTTTCAAGTTCATTTGCAAGTCTGAAAATCGCGTTTTCAAATTCTGCGGCTTTACATACTTTTGCCAGAATTTGACGTAAGGTCATAGCAGCAACATCAATTTTGGAACATGTATCAGAGAAGCTATAAGTTAGACCTACTTTTTTTTCATCGATAATCATAGTTGGAACATCCACATCAACTATTCTTTTTACATCTATTGAAACAGTTAAGCTTTGAGGCACTGTGGATGCAATTGTCTCAACTGCAAGAGGCCCCATCTTTAAATATGCATCATAAAGCGAACGGTAAGACTCAGAAATTGGATCCCAGAGTTCTTCTCTAGCTTTTCCGGCTTTACCTATCATCTCATCAAGTCTTCTTAGTAATACTTCTCGTTTGTCTTCTAATATTTTGTAAACCCCTCTTGAGACTTGCAAACTTTTTTTTATTCGGATTAGCTCAATTTTGGTTGGAAGAACATTATTTCCAAAGCTTACAGACATTGACTAAGCCTCACTTTTTTGATTATAATACTTCTCTACATAATCAACCTTTATTTTTGTAAGTTCATTCTTCGGTAATATTGAAAGTGTGTCCCAAGCTAATTTAAGTGTGTCATCAATTGTACGATTTTCGTCATATCCTTGCTTTAAGAAGTTTTGTTCAAACACGTCACCATATTTGAGATATTTTAAGTCAACGCCTGAAAGACTACCTTTACCCACAATTTCTGCTAATGCTCTAAGTTCTTGAACACGAGCATATCCATCATATAATTGGTTACTTACTTCCATATGGTCATCTCTAGTCTTGCCTTTTCCAACTCCGTCTTTCATTAATCTGCTTAGACTCATTAAAATACCAACAGGAGGATAAATTGCTTTTCTAAAAAGATCCCTCGCTAATACTATTTGTCCCTCAGTAATGTATCCACTTAGATCAGCAATAGGATGGGTAATGTCATCGCTTGGCATAGAAAGTATCGGCATTTGCGTTATGCTGCCTTTCTTTCCTTTGATCCTTCCAGCTCTCTCATAAATTGATGCCAAGTCCGTATAAAGATATCCTGGATATCCTTTTCTTCCAGGAACTTCTTCTCTGGCCGCACTTATCTCTCGAAGGGCTTCACAATAATTAGTGACATCGGTGATAATTACAAGAATATGCATTCCTAAATCATATGCAAGATATTCTGCAGCTGTTAAAGCTACTCTCGGAGTGATAATTCGTTCTATTGCTGGGTCATCTGCAAGATTAAGGAATAGACAACTTCTTTTTATTGCACCGCTACTTTCGAGAGTTTTTCTAAAGAATGATGCTTCTCCATGTTGTACCCCTATTGCTGCAAAAACAACAGCGAATTCTTCACCGGCTACTGTGGCCTGTTTAGCAATTTGAGCAGCCAAAGTATTATGAGGCATACCTGCACCGGAAAAAATAGGGAGCTTTTGGCCTCTAACAAGAGTTAACATTCCATCAATAACCGAAACACCCGTTTGAATAAAATCGGTTGGGTAATCTCTTCTTTCAGGATTAACTGGTGAACCATTTACATCTCTAAAATCTTCGCCGACTGGTTCCGGAAGTCCATCCATAGGTCTGCCAAGACCGTCAAAGATTCTTCCTAAAAGTTCACTTGAGACTGATAGTTCCATAGTTTTACCTAGGAAACGTGCTTTGGTTCCTGCGACTGAAAGTCCGCTAGTTCCTTCAAATACTTGAACGATTGCTCGTCCTCCACCTATTTCCAAGACTCTGCCAAGTCTACGTATACCTGCAGATTCAATTTCAACAAGTTCATCATACGAAGCTTTCGTTACACCTTGCATTATAAGCAATGGTCCTTTTATCTCTTCAACTTTGGTGTATTCTACACCACTAATATTTTTAGGCATTTGCTTTTGTCTCCATAACAATTAACTTCTCGAATTCAGATAACATTTCCTGTTTCAAACCATCCAACTTTTCTAACTCTTCACCTTTAATTTCATATTTTGCTCTAAGGAGTTTAGTAATTATCTTCATAGACCTCGTTGATTCTAAACTTGACCCCCTTTTAAGAGATTTTAATGCCTCATTATAGAAATCAAGAAAGAGTCTAAGTAATTTGATTTGCTTCTCGGGACTACAATAAGCATCTACTTCATCATATGCACTTTGTTGAAGGAAACCAATTTTAAGCATTCGCGCTACATCAAGAATTAGTTTTTCCTCATCGGGCAGTGCCTCAGGACCCAGAAGTCTAACTATCTCTTTAAGTGAGTCTTCTCTTTGAAGTATTTCATAGGCTTCTGCACGTATTTTCATCCAATCCTTATGCACATTTGCAGTCCACCATTTTTGTATTGAATCAATGTACCCTGAGTAACTTGTCATCCAATTAATCGCAGGATAATGACGGGAATATGCTAATCGCGTATCCAGCGCCCAGAAAGTTTTGATGAATCTAATTGTATGAGTTGTTACTGGCTCTGTAAAATCTGCACCTGAGGGAGATACAGCTCCGATAAGTGTCATTGATCCGCTTCTATCTGGGGTTCCGAGTGTTTTAACACGACCTGCTCTCTCATAAAATTCGGCGAGCCTTGAAGCAAGATATGATGGATATCCTTCTTCTGCAGGCATTTCTTCTAATCGACCACTAAGCTCTCTCAGAGCTTCTGCCCATCTACTAGTAGAATCCGCAACTAAAACAACATCATATCCCATATCGCGGTAATATTCAGCCATAGTAGCGCCTGTATAGATTGAAGCTTCTCTAGCTGCTACTGGCATATTACTAACATTCGCAACCAAAACAGTTCTCTCCATGAGAGGTCTTCCTGACTCTGGATCTATCAACTCTGGAAATTTTATCAGAACCTCAGTCATTTCGTTTCCTCTTTCTCCACAGCCTATATGGAAAACTACTTTTGCATCTGCCCAAGCTGCAACTTGATGTAACGTCACAGTTTTACCAGTTCCAAAGCCTCCGGGTATTGCACCAGTGCCTCCTTTTGCAATTGGAAAGAAAGTATCCAAGATTCTTTGTCCACTCACCAGTGGGATTTCAGGATCATAGCGTTCTTTGTTTGGACGAGGTACCCTTACAGGCCAATTGTGATATAGATTCAGCGGTGTCTTTTTACCCTCGTTCTTTACCCAAGCTATCTCATCTTCAACAGAATATTTTCCTTCAGAAACAATATCCAAAATCTTGGTTGATTTTTGGGTGGGTGGAACAAGTATACGGTGTTCAACTAGCTGTGTTTCTTGGACAGTACCAATTATACTCCCTCCCTCAATTTCATCACCTTTCTTTACACTTGGGGTAAATTTCCATTTTTTATCTAAAGGAATAGGGTTAACAGACACACCTTTAGTTATGAAAGCTCCGGTCTGTTTTGCTATTTCATCAAGAGGCCTTTGTAACCCATCATAAATTGTTCCGATCATTCCTGGACCAAGAGTCACAGATAGAGGTTGTCCCGTTCCTACAACTTTTTCTCCAGGTCTGAGACCGCTCGTTGATTCATAGACTTGTATGAAAGCTATATCTCCAGTGAGACGTATGATCTCACCGACCATCTTATCTTCGCCCACCTCAACAGTTTCATACATCTTGGCTTCAGACATTCCTTCTGCCTTAACTGCTGGACCACTAATCCAAACAACTTTTCCTTTGACGGGCATTATGAACTCCTCCCTTTACTAAAAACACTTGCTATTTCTTTCCTCAATGTTGACCTTATCCTCTCTAACCTTGCTTCATAAGTATTATCATAAATTATGGATCTGTCCATACTTTTAGTTACTAGACCGCCTACACAATCAATAGATTTACTTTCAATAGTAATCTTAACTTTCTTTGTTTTTTCAACACTCTTTGATACTTTACTTAGAATACTCCTATGTTCTTTTTTACAAGACGTAGTTAGGTTTTTTCCACCAACTGCTTCTACAGATTCAGAAAGCAACTTCTTTAGAATAATCTCTGACTCTTTGCTGCTTTTCGAGGATAGTTGACTTAAAGCTTTGTTGAATGTCTGATTCACTGCATCTTCAACGATTTGAAGAGATTTGTTACGTGATTGCATTTCTGCATGCCCGATAATTTGGCGACGTATAATATCCGTTTGTCGATCTTTTTCTAATAATATTTTATTAACTTCGTTGGATGTTTCTTGTTCTGCAATAGTTATTTTCTCCCTTGAATCTGCACAGACTTCACTTATTTCACTCATAAATTCTTGAAGAGCTTCATCTATTACTTTTTTAATAGTAATTTTAATCTCATCTTCTGATGTCATCTTAATTCTACACTCCTAATATTTGTTTGAGCATGTCACGGTATTCAAATTTTTCACGTTTACTCCCTGGAGATGGTACCTCATATATGATGGGAACCGGTGTCTTTGAACGTATCTCATTTAGATTTGTTCGAATATCTTTCGAAATATCATCACTTATAAGAATAAGTCCGATGTTTTTCTTATACATTAAATTTGATATCTCCTTCAGAGCATTTTCTTTATTTTTAACCTTTATACCCTGTATTCCAGCTAACCGAAAACCTGATACGAAACCTGTAGTTCCTACCGCTACGATATCCATGGTCTGCTCAATAACCCATTTAAAATACTTCTAATAAGCATTATCTTAAGAAGAACATTACATATATAATTTAAAATTTAAAAAAAGATTGTAAGCAGAAATCGGTGGAAATTATAGATTGTATTATTTAACCTAAAATGATAAAAGAAATAATTAATATTTGGGTTAAAACTAGTTAATAAACAGGAAAAAAATTTCTAATTCAATGTAATAATCATTCTTAGAGTTCATGTTATTTTTCATATTCTTTGTATTTTTTAAAAAATTTTCTTACTTTTAGATATGTAATTCTCTTTCTATGTTGAACAAATCCTCCAGAGAATCCTCTTGGTATATGAAGTAACTCATGGATTATCACTTGCT
Source organism: uncultured Nitrosopumilales archaeon (assembly GCA_964397515.1). Taxonomy (GTDB): domain Archaea; phylum Thermoproteota; class Nitrososphaeria; order Nitrososphaerales; family CAYNJB01; genus CAYNJB01. Next base: position 9,383 of record CAYNJB010000015.1, read on the forward strand.
CCTTTTCATCTTGTGTTAGACGGTCATATATTTCGGAGATAACTTCAATAGTATATCGCGGTGAAATGTTGAAAGACGTAAACCAAATTTTGCCTATAGTATGAATTCTTGCCTGAATATTTTTTGATTTTGTGCCTTTACTTCTAATAAAGCCTAATCTGCTTATATCTATATGTCTAAAATCTAAGATCTTTATTATTTTCTTCGTTAGAGCTGCTACATCATACGCTAGATAATAATCCATGGTCTTATGGATAAGAAAAGAACAAGATTAATCCTTCTAGTGAGGCTCATTAATAATTGTTCATGTATGGCAATTTCAATCAGCATGAGCTTATAAGTCCCTTTGTATAGTAGCGTGTGTGGATAATCTGTCTGAGGTCTAGAATATGAGTACACAAAAAACAGATGACTCGACTGAAAATGTTGAGGCAAACGAAAAACCAACATCTTCCCAGATATCAGAAAAAGTTCTTTTGTCGACGGGTATCCGAGTAGGAACTTTAGTAAAGACAAAAGCCATGGGAAAATTTGTAAGTAGAACTAGGCCAGACGGCCTTCATGTTATAGCTGTAAGTAAAATTCTTTCAAGGATAGAAGCCGCGGGTCGCTTTATTGCTAGATCCGATATTAGTAGAGTAGTAGTATATTCTGCTAGAGATTACGGTAAGACCCCCGTAAATAAGTTCTGTGAGTTAACAGGTGCCATATCTCTTACAGGCCGATTTATGCCTGGAACATTTACGAATCCACTTTTCACAGATCATATTGACCCAGAAATTCTTCTTGTTACTGACCCAGCTATGGATAAGCAAGCAGTAACCGAAGCTTCTAAAATGGGTATTCCCGTAGTTGCAATATGTGATACGGATAACGTCACTTCAGATGTGGATTTAATTATTCCCGCTAATAATCGAGGAAGAAAAGCCTTAGCTGCAACATTTTGGCTGTTAGCGAAAACAGTTCTACTGCATTTAGGTAGTCTCAATTTAGATCAACCTATGAAATATAACATAGAAGACTTTGAGACAAAGTTGGCTGAGGAAAAAGATGACGCAGAATAGATATTCTTTTAAGATGGGAATTATATTTACTAGACTCTAATGATAAGACGACCTGCAGTAGCTGGTCAATTCTATGAATCAAATCCTACAGATCTAAAGGAAAGAATCGAGAATTGTTTTTTACACCATCTAGGGCCAAGAAAGAAACCTAATAGTAATCAAAGAATGAATATAGCTGGACTTATTTCACCCCATGCCGGATATTTATATTCTGGACCAATTGCTGCACATGCTTACTATTATGCATCAATGATCGAGATTCCTGAATTAGTAATCATATTAGGACCTAATCATTCTGGGTTAGGTAGTATGATCGCGACTATGGATAAAGGCATTTGGAAGACACCGTTAGGCGACTTGAGAATAGATGAAGATATGGCTAAAAAACTTATTAAAGTTTCTGAAATAATAGATTTTAGTTATGAGGCACACATACAGGAACATTCTATTGAAGTTCAACTACCGTTCCTCCAATATGTTTTTGGGTCAGATTTTAAAATATTACCTATCTGTATGGGACTTCAAGACAAGAATACATCAATTGAAGTTGGAGATGCAATATCCAAAATAGCTAGATTCCGAAAGACATTGATAGTTGCTTCATCAGATTTAACTCACTATGAAAACCAAAAAGAAGCATCTTTTAAAGACCTTAAATTTATCAACTCAATATTGGAGATGAATATCTCAGAAATGTACTTTATTCTTCAGCGTTTAAACGTATCAGCTTGTGGATATGGGCCAATAGCCTCTTTGTTAACATCTATGAAACACTTACAAGTAAATAATTCTAAATTGCTAAAATACGCAACTAGTGGAGATATTACCGGAGATAAAAATTCGGTAGTTGGTTATTCTTCAATTTTATTTTATAGATGAGTCAATATTGAAGGGTTTTGCTAAAGCACCTAGAAAGATTATAATTACGGGGACGCATTTTGTAATTCATGGTTCAAATGCTCTTGCTGCGGCAATAGAAAAAGAAAAGTCTCATATGAGGTATTTTCTACAACTATCCCTGTAAGAGGTGTTGAAGTTTGGGTACAGAAACATTAGTCTTAGTAAAACTTGGAGGATCAGTTATTACTGATAAGACCACCCTTTTTTCTACTAATTGGAAAAATCTTAAGAGCCTTTCTGAATCTCTTTCAAATTTCAAAGGAAAAATGGTAATCGTGCATGGAGCCGGTTCATTTGGGCATCCATTAGCTAAATATTACGGGTTGAATACAACTTATAATCAAATAAACCCCAGTGGGATCACTTTAACTAGACTTGCAGTCCAAACACTACACTCTGATGTAGTATTTTATCTAGAAGAAGCTGGAATTCATGCCTATAGCTTACCACCTTATACTTTTGTTGGGCCTACAGCATCATTTATTAATAAAACAGAGATATTCAAAATGATAAACTCGTCTGGGTTAACTCCTGTAACCTTTGGAGATGTACTTCTACATGATAAAGGTGGATTTGTGATATCTGGAGATAAACTTATGTTTTTACTGGCAAAAAAACTTCGGCCAGAGCGAGCAGTTTTTATTTTGGACGTTGATGGAGTATACGATACAAGTCCTAATAATGGAAACTTACTAAAAACATTACCCTTAAATTTTCAGATTAAAAAACGAAAAACCAAGAGAATTGACGTTACTGGAAGTATTATGGGAAAAATAAAAGAGTCACAAAAAATAGCTAACCTTGGAATAGATGTTTTTTTCATTAACGGAAACAAACCCGAAAGAGTACTTAAAGCCTTAAAGGGTAAAGATGTTGAAGGAACTCTAATACGCGGTAGAGACAAAACTTGGTAGAATCAGACGAAGATATAACTATTATTTCTAAACGAAAATTAGAAGGGATAAAAATACCGCTTGAGAATAATGTTCAAGCAAGAGGGAAAACAACATATCTTGAACATGTTGATTTTATTCATAATGCATTACCTGAAGTGGATTACAAAGATATAAACACATCAATAACATTTTTGAACCATAAATTTTCCGCTCCTATTCTTATTGATGCGATGACAGGAGGAACACCTGAAGCAACCAAGATTAATGCTAACTTAGGGTCTGCTGCTGAAGAACTTCAATTAGGCATGGTCGTTGGAAGCCAAAGAGCAGCTTTAGTAAACAAATCCATGGCTGAGACATATACTATTGCCAGAAAGAAAGCTCCTAATGCTTTCATAGCTGCTAATATAGGTGGTGCACAACTATCAAAAGGTTTACGAATCAAAGATATAGAAAAACTAGTTGAGATGATTCAAGCAGATGCACTAGTTATTCACTTGAATCCTCTGCAAGAACTTATTCAACCTGAAGGTGAGCCACGATATAAAAACGTACTTGGGAAGATAAGGGAAATAGTTACAGAAATAAAAATACCGATCATTGTGAAAGAAGTTGGATCAGGAATATCCAAAGATGTTGCCCTGAAATTAGAGCATGCCGGTATTTCATCAATTAACGTGGCAGGCCTTGGCGGAACAAGTTGGGCCGGTATTGAACAACACCGAGCTAGTATGCTAGGTAATAAGAGGAAAGTAGAATTGGGAAAATTGTTTTGGAACTGGGGGATTCCAACAGCCGCATCAATAATGGATGTGAAAAGAACCGTTCAAATCCCAATTATAGCGTCCGGAGGAATTCGAAATGGATTAGAAGTTGCTAAATGCATCTCAATAGGAGCTACTTTATGTGGAATAGCATATCCGTTACTAAAAGCTGCAACAACATCCAAAGAAATGGTTATGGATGTTATTACAAACACTATTGAACAATTAAAGTCAACAATGTTCTTAGTAGGAGCTTCAAATTGTTCCAACATACCAAATGTTCGAAAAGTGATTTCAAATGAACTATTAGACTGGATAACAAAAACCTGATATATTTAGAAATTATTAAATTGCAGTCATAAGAGGGAGATAATGAATATATTTGAGCTCTGAGCAGTTAAATTCGACCATTAAAAAAAACAGGCAAACCGTTTATTCATATATTGATAAATTTCTTTCTAAAGACCATCAGATAGACGAACTACGTCAATTCTATCAAATTCTCAGGGATTATCCATCTCGACCTAGTAAGGGTCTTCGAGCTGCCTTATGTTCATTAACATGCGAAACTTTTGGAGGAAATTCAAATGACACAATTATAACAGCGGCCGGACTTGAGCTTTTTCAAAGTTGGGTACTAATACATGATGATATCGAAGATGATAGTGAGTTTAGAAGAGGGCAACCTGTCCTTCATCGTAAGCACGGTATTCCTTTGGCAATTAATGCAGGTGATGCTTTACATGGAAAGATGTGGGAGATTATCTTAGGAAATCAAAGAATTTTGGGGGATCAAAAAACTCTGCTAATTTTAGCGAATTTTCGAAAGATGCTAAATGAAACAACTGAAGGGCAACATCTTGAATTAAGTTGGGTAAAAAATCAGAGATGGGATCTACAGGAGAGTGATTATTTTCTTA
>CAYNJB010000016.1:0-13406 GCA_964397515.1 uncultured Nitrosopumilales archaeon
GATATTCGAACAGCTATTTTGGCCATACCACCATTTTTCCATATTTTATACAATTTTGGATACATTTTCATAGCCTTTTCTGATCCTAACACCGCCGCGTGTGCCACTTGAACAGCTATCTTTCCCTTTTCCATTTTGATATCTGTTCTAACCACTATTACTTGCTTAACTTCCCAGTCCGTCATAAGAAGGTTATATAGAGTAAGGGGCAGATAAGCTTTGGTCTAGAGAGGCATGTTAATTGGACAGATATCCTGATTATGATCTCATAGTAGGTGGTGCCGGCGTTTCAGGATTACTTGCTGCTTCTGAAGCTGCTTTGGCCGGTCTTAATGTATTGGTGTTAGAAGATGATTGGGAAATTGGTCACCCCGAAAGATGTGATGGACTTGTAAGTATGAATGGATTAATGTCACTTGGAATTATACCTAGTAGTAAATCTTTTCAAAATGAAATAAAACGAGTGATTTTTCACTCACCCGGCGGAATTCAGATAGAACTAAAATCTGAAAAACAAAAAGTAGTTGTTCTAGATCGTCGTTGCTTTGATAAAGATCTTGCACGAAAAGCTACCATGAATGGAGCTGAAATAAACACCGGTGTAAAAGTAGAATCTGTACTTGAGAAAAATAATATTGTTAACGTCAAAGCAAAAAAGGATCTAAGAAGCAGTGTCTATATTGAAGCTCATGGAATATCTTCTTTAATCAAATCCAAGAAAGATGGTTTCCTTCAAGCTGCTAGATATGATGTTCAAGGACGCTGGTTTCAAGAAGATACCTTAGAAATGTACTTCAATAATTTAGCATACCCTGGCTTCTTCTTATGGGTCATTCCTCTAGGTAATGATACTGCAAAAGTTGGGGTAGCTGGAAAGTCAATAAACTGTTATCGTATTCTCGATAAGTTTGTCAAGGAAAGGAAATTGAATGTTATCAATAAAATAGGCGCCCCAATATATATTGGCGGGCCTTTAGATAAATTTGTTAACGGCAGGATCATAAAGGTCGGTGACGCTGCAGGTCTAACCAAGCCTTCAACAGCTGGAGGGATTTATAGTGGTGGGTTTAGTGGCATAATTGCAGGCCAAGCTGTTTCTAAATTCATCAAAGAAGATGATAGTTCTACCTTAGGCATGTATGAAGAAAAGTGGAATGATCAATTCAAAAATGAATTTGAAACTATTTCTCAAGCAAGAAAAATATTTGAACGCTTAGATAATCGTAGTATAGATAAGTTGTTTAAAGCTATCCAGACATCAGGCATCTTGAATGAAATATCTTTGATAGGTGATTTCGATTTTCACTCTACTTCCATCTTTAAGATCTTGGGGGTAAAAAAAGTACTCCAAATAGCTGGAATAGTCGCATCAAATGAAGCACGTAACTTCTCCGCGTTAATGAAATCATTCATTAACAAAAAATAATTCATATTGTCCTGTCATGTCAAATTGTGCATAAGACTGAATATCTCCCATTTCACAAAAGCTTCAACCCTAAAAAAACGTTGAATATCTTTAATAACTATTAACCAATTTACTTACAATAATGCGTTTTTTGCATACTTCTATAAACGTAAAAGATATGGATGCTACTATTAAATTCTATATATCACATTTGGGGCTTCAATTATTGCGTAGAGTGGAAATTACTGAAAATAATGCTGAGATAGCTTTTCTTTCCAGCGTTCAAGGAGAACATAAACTTGAATTGACATATTGGAGAAACAAAAAAGATTACATTGAAGGCGATCAACTAGATCATCTAGCCTTTGAGGTCAATAATTTAGATTCCACAATATTAAGCATGAAAAAAGCCGGAGTGGAAATCGCTAAAGAACCATTTTCGCTTAAAGGCGGTGAAAAACGTATTGCCTTTATCAAAGATCCTAATGGTATATGGGTCGAACTAATAGAAAAAGTTTGATAACGGCACTCATAATATATAATATACTATTAGTGTTAAGCCATGTCTACAGTTAATGCAGCCTTTGCTCAAACAAACCCTTCATTCGGGGAAATAAATGAGAACGTTGAAAAAGCTATTTCTTTAATTGAAAACACAAATTTTGATCTTATTGTCTTCCCTGAACTGTTTAACACCGGTTACGCTTTCACAAGTAAAAGAGAAGCAATAAGTCTATCTGAAAAAATACCTGATGGCTCTACATGTAAAAAATTAATGAAAATTTCGTCGCAGAAAAAAAACACGATTGTCGCAGGTCTAGCTGAATTGTATGGTGAAAAAAGTTATAATTCTGCAGTAGTTGTTTCAAACGGAAAATATATAGGGCGATATCGCAAACTTCATCTCTTTAATAAAGAAAAGCTATGGTTTTCCCCTGGTAACCTCCGACTCAAAGTTTATGATCTCAAAACTTATCGTCTTGGTGTTATGATTTGTTTTGATTGGATCTTTCCAGAGGTTGCAAGAACTTTGTCACTCATGGGTGCTGATATAATCGCTCATCCGTCAAATCTTGTTCTGCCGGACTATTGTCAAAACACTATGTTTGCAAGAGCGATTGAAAATAAGGTTTTCACAATTACTGCTAACCGTGTGGGCGAAGAACGCCGTGGAAAAGAATATTTCTGTTACACTGGACGAAGTATCATAATATCCCCTAAAATGAAATGTTTAGCTTCAGCTACAAACAAAGAAGTTGTTTGCAAATCTGCAAAACTAAATATATCTTTGGCTAAAAATAAGAAAATAACTCTTCTAAATGATGTTCTAAATGATCGGCGTCCTAAATTTTATATGCTTAGTTAAGTCGTTACCCCTTCAAGTTCTCGAATTGTTTTTTTAATAAGCTGTCCACCTTTTTTGTAGAGCCAGAGTTCTGCTCGAGCGTTAAACGCCTCAGCCCAATTAAAAAGTTCAACTGTTTCAGCTTTACTCATTCTAGCTGTACCGCTTTTGACTTGAACTAATAAAGCAACTCCGTTCTTTCCTGCAAATATATCTACTGGACTATGAGACATCGCGCTTCTACTGCACACCCATCCATTTTCACGTAGGTTATGGAGTGCCATATATTCGCGATATCTACCTCTGTAATATGGTGTAGAAACCAAACTTTAACTGTCACTCAAGTTTTTCTACAGATAAAAGTTCAAATTTATATATTTTTTCCATTTGAATTTCGTAGTCTTCTCGTAGTAGAGTGGTTACTTTCTCACTTAGCTTTGAGGAAAATACTTTGAATTCAAACATATTTACTTGTGCTAATTCTATTTTCTCGAAAAGTTCTTTGTCTGAGGTCTCCAGAGTGGCTATGTGTCTTCCATCTGGTAGTTTGTCATAGAATTGAATATCCGCCCGACAATTTTTTTTGTCTAGATCTAATGCGTAACCCGAATATTTCCATGTTTCATTATATTCAAACTTGGCTGAGGATATTTCTTCAGCAACCCATTGAGGTAAACTTTTTGCCAATTCAATCTCCTCCTATCCATACATGTCATTACTTGGGATCTGCACAGATGCTACTTCCTTTCTCATGGATTTAAGTTGTTCTTCTATTCTCTTTGCCTCAGCTGATAGTGGATCTAAATCAACCTTAGCTTCAGGAACGAGGCGTCCAATGGCCTCTAATATTTTTACTGATGCACCGGCGTCTGGAATATCTTTATTTGCGTTAACTAACAGTGCGATCACATCATATTTCTTCCATTTACCTTCATTTAAAAGAGTTGCAGGGATCCCTGCTATCATTCCTGTATCTAGTTTTTTAATTCCGGATTTCTCTATTTTCTCATTAGCTTCTTCAGTGCTTCCAACTGCGACAACATTATAATTATCTTTCTCGTCCCCTGTTTTAGTTAATGGGCGACCTATTATCGTGATGATCATTTTGCATTCATGATCATTTGCCCAAGATAAGATTTCCTGACCTATGGCTCTGTTTAGGACCGTATTTGGTGTGAACTCGGCTGAAAAAACCGCTATTTTTCGTTGTTCAGACGCATATATTCTAGCTGGAAACTTTGGTTTTCCTCGATAAATCATTGAGATTGGCGGAAAATGTTCTGAGTCTAACACTGCTACCTGATCAAGGTTCAGGTTTGAGATGAGATAACTTGTAGATATTGTGCTAACGAGACCTATACTCGGGAATCCATCTATAACGACGCCGTTTTTCAGAGAAACGTCTTTGTATTTTCGGATCTCGATGTCAAACAAAACCTTTCAACATTACCTTCCTGAACCCTGACAATTAAATATGATGTGTAAACTCCTTCAACCAATGAATATACCAGAAGGTATTTCTTATAGGGCATCTCTAACTCCTTGACTTGACAATAAAAAGAATCGAAAATTATCTTAAGACAGTTTCTGAAAACCTTGCAGAGATTGAGTCTAGACGTGAGAAGGTGATAAAAGACTCAAGAGCTATTACATTTAACGCGTCTAAGGCTATCGTTGCAATTCACAAAAAAGATTATAAATCTTCTAAAAATTATTTGAGTGAATCTAAAACATTGCTTACAAAGTTATCTGCATACGCTGGAGATGACCTTGGCAGGTATCTCTATGTTCCTGCAGGTGAGTATGTTGAAGCCTCAGTTGTTATGGCTGTCTCAAAAGGCCGATCTATTCCTACTGGACTCGAATTAAATGTTCCTAGCACATCATATCTACATGGTTTACTTGATACCATCGGAGAACTAAAACGGATGGTTTATGATCGCATCAGGGAAGATAAATCTGAGGACGCAATTAAATTATTTGATATTATGCAACAGCTTTTTTCTCTACTATCTCCTTTCGCAGAATTTGATCACGTAGCAAAAGGTATACGAAGAAAAATCGATGTCTCAAGGATGTTAATAGAAGGCACACGAGCTGTTGTGACCGAAGAGTCAAGAAGACAGAAATTTATCAAAGAAATTAACAAAATAAGATTACCCACACGCAGTCTGAAAACAAAGAAATAATAGATGTATTTTGTCAAGTTCTGAAGAGATAATATTCTACGAAAAACTACAAGAGTTAATAGCTAGACAATATAAATCCAAACCTCCTTCCTCTGACATCAAGATATTCTGTGGGCTAGATGTTGCGTATAAAGCGAATAAGAGCGTAGTTGCAGCTGTCTTATGGGATATTGAAAAAAGAGAAGTAATTGAGCATAAATTATTAGAAAGCACTGTTTCTTCACCATATATTCCCAACTTCTTTTTTATCAGGGAAGCGCCACTGCTACTGAAAATAATCGATCATGTCTCTTTAACCCCTGATATCCTTTTAGTTGATGGACATGGATTGGCGCATCCTCGAAAAGCTGGCCTCGCTGTTTTCATTGGTGTTCTTTCGGGGTTACCCACTATCGGGTTCGCAAAGTCATTACTAGTTGGTGAAGTAGAAGATTCGATTGGATTATTTAGGCGAATAATGTTAAACAAAAGTTGCGTTGGATATTATGTGCAGCCCAATGAATCTAAAGGATTTTATGCCAGTCCAGGAAATAGAATTAACATAAAAAACGTAAAGCGAATCATTCAATTATTAGGTCCAAGCTACCCAATACCACTAAAGGAAGCTGATAGTCTTGTCAAACAATGGTCAAGAAAACATTGGTGAACTAAAACCGCCTCTTTTACCGACGATGCTCGTTCTTTTATTCCTTGGAGGGAGCAAAAAAACTATTCGTGTTACCACAACTGAAATAGCTCAGAAAATAGGCCGATCTCAACAAACTGTGTCTAACCATCTATTAATTCTTGAACAAGAGGGATATATTGAGCGAGTTCGGTTTAGACAAAAATATGGGGTTAAGTTTACCCAAAAAGGAGTTGATGCAGTCCGACAAATTTATCTGCGAATGAAAAGAGTTCTAGAAGGCATGCCCGAATCAATGGTGATCCAGGGACATCTTTTCACTGGAATCGGTGAAGGTGCTTATTATGTATCGCTGAGAGGATATATGACGCAGTTTATTCAAACACTTGGTTTTGACCCATTCCCTGGAACATTAAATATTAAACTTACATCTCTAGAAGATCGGAGATTGAGAAGAGAGCTAGAACAATATCGTGGAATACAAATTCAAGAATTTGACGATGGGCAAAGAACTTATGGAAGCGCCCGTTGTTTCCATGCTCAAATCAAAGATGTTGAAGGCGCCATTCTTGCTATTGAACGGACACATTATGATGATTCAGTACTAGAGTTCATCGCCCCAATCAATATTCGTGAAAAACTTGGCCTAAAAGATGGGGACGAGGTTATTGTAAACATCTCGCTTAAATCTGATAATTCTTCTAAAAATTAAATTCGTCAAAGACTTCTTTTGATTTCACTATTTTCGAGGTTTTTATATTAGGCATTGGAGAATCTAGCCTTACAATCTTTATGTTTAAACGTCTTCTTTTAGCTTCTATTTTAAATAAATTCTCATTGTGCGTCTGATCATATCCCAGAGCAATTATATCTGGTTTAATCTGTTCAACTATCTTAAATCTGTCTTTTTCATTACCTAAAATTGCTAGATCTACAGATTTTAAATTAGAGACTAGTTTTACTCTTCCCTCTTCATTATTAAGGGGTTCATGACCTTTATTCAATAATACTGTTTTATCCCTTGCCACCGAAATAACTAATATGTCCCCCAGTTTCTTCGATTCATTTAGCGTATAAACATGTCCAGGATGGATAACATCAAAAACTCCTCCAGATAAAACAATCTTCAGTTTTTTCCCTCCTTTTTGAGAAAGGATATAACCTCGACCATTTTTCTTGATCAATCCCGATACCGATAGTTTATCGATTAAATCTGCTATGTAGCTTTTATCCAATGATAGAGAAGTAGAAATATTTTCTACATTAGCTCTTCCTTTTAATATTGTTAAAATATATACTTGAGATAACAGTTTCTTCAATGAACCCTCTATCTTATTAGCCAAATCTAACCCTACCACGGACTTTCTATTAACCCCATAAAACGCAACGCATCTAAGAGACCTTCAGCATAACCTATGCTTAAAATAGCTAACTCTTCTTTCCCCTCATTCAGAAACCTTTCTGAATCACTAGTATAACACTCTACATTCTCCATAAGATCTGCAAAATGAGTGATATTAGCTTTTGAATCTGAATCTAAGTTCTTTCTAACCTTTTGAATAGCTGCCCTAGTATTTTTAATATACGTTGGCACTATTATTCGAGCCCTGCTTCTAACTAACTCCGTATTATCTTGAAAAGTAGCTTCATCTAAACCGGCAAACGCCTCTAACGCATCTTTTTCTGTGAAGTGCAGTTTCCCAGGTATAACCAAGCTGAAGGGCGGTTCACCATAGTCTTCATCTTTCATGATACTAAGTTTTCCAGAACGCATTAGTTGAGTTGCTTGACCTAAGCGCGCAACAATAACTACAAACAGTTCAGGATTGAATATGCCTAATCTAAAGTCCGCCTCACTCTCAATTAAACGAGATAATGCTACTTTTGGTTCTAATAATTTTTGTCCTTCTATCCACTCAAAAAAGATAAGGGTATGTAGGCCTTGCAACAAATTTTTTTGAACAGTCTCATAGACTGTAGCTAAACTACTTGGAGGTGAGTCAGTTACTGTCACTGACTTACCAAATCTATATGCTTGAAGCCCAGTTTCACCGGCAATAGACGATATTATAGACGAACCATGGATTATCCTTGTCTCTCCCCCTTCTTTTTGCACACGAATTCTTAATTCCGAGTGGGTAGTTGCAACCATCGGATCTCCAGCAATCAATAACCCCACTAGTTTATCCTTAGATTCATTAATAATTATCCGGCCATCCTCTAAAAATTCCCTGGAAGCCAAAACAACTTTTTTATCTAAAAGTTCTTCCATATCTTCTATTGATGGGCATCCTGGAGTAGTGTATTGCTCTAAATAGATAATATCACAAGTTTTAAGCGTCTCCAAACCCTCTATTGATAGCCCTTTGCTACCGCCTAATCCCAAACCTACAAAACAAAGTCCCGGCATATTTCATCCATTTACAGCTTAAACAAGGACTTTTTTAAATGCACGCCTCAGTTAAACATTAAATATGCTATATGGACACCTTGAGTAGGTATATTTTGGGCCTGTGGCTCAGCCAGGTAGAGTGGCTGGCTCTTAATGTGGTGGGTACGCTCAACCAAAAGAGATACCAGTAGGTCGTGGGTTCAAATCCCACCAGGCCCGCCAAGAATATTCAATTTTTTTAATATATTTTTAAGTATTTCTTACCTTGAGTTATAAGCCAGATATTTGTTGAATATCATTCAATAATGTGTCTAAAGGCTCTTTGCCAGCAAAAGAATGACTAACAAGCTTAATCCCACTTCTTCCTACCCCAATATCAAGCTCTAAAGCTTTCTTAATCTGTGTCTGATCCCAAACATCTTTGTTATTTACCGGTTCGGAGAGCCCAAACTTTTTCACAACTGACAGGCCTACAATATCGTTTGCAATCCTATCACCACTAGCTACAATCAGATTTGTGTTCTTCACAGTTCCTTCTACAGGGCCTCCGGAGACCATACTTCGTGTTCCGTCCATCACAACAAGATCTGGGTGTATCGCCAAATTTATTTCAGCTACGGCTTCCTCAAGATTTTGTGATGTATGCATCGTCATTCTGTTTTTAGGGTGAATTGCACCAATAAAATTTTTCATACTCATTGAATATGTTGCTAAACTATGTGTTTTTACAGTGGGCATGTCTATTAGTATATCTGCATCAATAACGGATTTAGAAAGGACTATTTCCTGAATTATTTTGGCTTCGGGGATTTTGATGGTGGTCCATTCTTCTTCTTCAAAGTATACGGGAAAGGCGCCGGTTTCTTCGACTACATCTGTTATTCCTGCTCTTTTCATAGCGTCTCTTGTACTGTAGTTTGGATTTGACATGTCTCCAACAAAGACTTTTGATGCTCCTGCAGTATAGAGCATTTCTGTTATTCCTTTTACAACTTGTGGATTTGTAGATGCAGGGTATAGGTCTCCGCTGTTAAGGTTTGGTTTTAAGAGAGCAGTTTTGCCTGCAACATCAATTTTCTTAATCCCTCCAATTATATCTACACTTTTCTTAGCCATATCCGATACCTCGTCTTGTTGTCCTGTGCCTAGAACTACGCCTACGATACTCTTACCATCATTGTCTATGAATCGGTTTGGTTTAGAGGATTTAATTGTGCCTGAAGTTGTTTCCACGGGTGTTACATAATATTTCAAGTATGGCCAAAAGTTTACCACACCGACTGCTCCTAAAGATCCTATTATGGCCCCTAAAATATGTAATAATCTTCTGCGTTTCAATATCTTTTAGAAAAAAAGGTATTGATTAATATAAACTTGTTTTTGTTTTTGGATGACTTCTGGTACCGAAAACTCAGAGATTTTATGGGTCTGACCTGAGATAAACCCGTAGTTAAGAAAGAGGAAGAAATATAGTGTTCTATCACTGATCATAATTGTGGGGTTCTCTGACAATTAGAACGATTATGCTTGTGGATTTGGATTATTTCTATGCGCAATGTGAGGAGATAAGAAATCCCGAGTTAAAGAATAAGCCTATTGTGATTTGCGTTTATTCTGGTAGATCAAGTGATAGCGGTGCAGTTAGCACTTGTAATTATATTGCTAGGCATGAAGGAGTAAAATCGGGGATCCCGATTATTCTTGCTAAACAAATATTAAAGAACCGTGAAGACGCCGTTTTCCTTCCTACTGATTATGAATATTATGAGGAGATATCTGAAAGGATTATGAATATCTTAAGAGGATATTCAGACGCATTTGAACAAGCCAGTATTGATGAAGCTTACCTTGATATTAGTAAAGCAACGGGAGGAAGTTTCAACATAGCGGAATCGTCTGCGTTAAAAATCCAGGAGGACTTAATGAGGGCCGAAAAAATGACTTGTACAATAGGTATAGCTCCTGATAAAATCACAGCTAAGATAGCCGCCGATATTAAAAAGCCTAACAGTCTTACTGTTGTGCGACCTGAAAACCTCCAGAATTTTCTGTCTCCTTTACCCGTTTCTAAACTTCACGGGGTCGGAGTGAAAACAAATAAGAGATTAAAGGAATTGAACATACACACTATCGGAGACCTTTCGAAGACGCGTGTTGAAAAACTAGTCGACGTTTTTGGGAAGAAACTTGGTGTTTACTTCTATAGTGCTTCAAATGGAACGTATCACGAATCTGTTCAAGAGCGAGATAACCCTGAGCAAATAAGTCGAATAGTTACCTTAAAGAAGGATAGCCGGGATATTCAGCTATTATCTTCAATTATCAATGACTTATCAAATGATCTTCATCAATCAATGCAGCAAAGTGGTTTATGGTTTCGCACTGTCAGCATTAATGCTGTACTTGAAGATCTAAGTACTCTTACGCGTTCTAAAAGCCTTGATTCACATACTTCTGAAATAAAGGTGATTAAGAAAATGGCCAATATGATAATATCTGATTTACTCAACGAAGTTGAGCAGAAAAAAGTTAGACGAGTCGGTGTTAAGCTATCTGAGTTAATAAAAAACAGCGGCCAGACATCTATCTCAAACTTCATAAGCTAAAAACACAGTTAGTCTAGACCATCAATTCCTAATATCCAATATGAATGTCTAAAATGTTGTCTCCGCTTTAAATAACATCGTTCCAATTATGTATTCACACCATTATGTTGATAATCTAGTGTTTTCATATAATGGAATGTTAAATTGATTACCGAAGCTATTATCCTTGCAATTGTAGGCGGTGTTCTTTTCGCTATCTCAAATGTTCTCATGAGGATAGGCGTTATTAAAAGTGATCCGACTTCTGCTATTGCAATATCCACCCTAATTGGAACCATAGCTATCTTCTTCACAACTTTAATATCCGGTGAAATATACACAATTTTTTCAATAAATATTACTTCAGTTCTTTACCTTGGAACAGCCGGATTCCTAAATTTTCTAGTTGCTCGAGCACTATTCTTTTACAGTTCAAAAATGATCGGAATTGCTCGATCTGGGCCTATCATAAGTTCCCATTCTATCTATGTAGTTTTGTTGGGTATAATATTCTTAGGGGAAAAACTATCTCAGAATGAAGTAGTCGCCATTTTCTTAATGATCTTAGGATCTATATTTATCTCACTAAGCGGTTTTAGACAATCAATAAAACTTAGAGAGGGCCGATTCGCATTAGGTTTAGGATTAGCGTTTGTTAGTTCAATATTATTAGCATTTGCCCCTCCCCTAATATCTCTTGGTTTAAGTGATGTCCGTCCATCAGTTGGTCTTCTTATCTCATACTCAACTGCGTCTCTAGGCTGGATAAGCATCTTATTAGCTAAAAGAAGGAAAGGCCATTTGAATATAGACATTGCGTTGCTTAAGATCTTTGTTTTGCAAGGTGCTCTAACAGCTTTCGCCCAGCTAAGCCGTTTTTCCGCTCTAGATATAGGCCCGGTTATAGTTGTTACCCCTATTTTCACAAGCACATATCCAGTGCTAACTGTTTTGTTTGCTTTTCTTTTACTTCGAAAGATCGAACATATCAATCTAGAGGTTTGGATAGCTGTAATATTAGTCGTTACAGGTGCCTATCTTGTATCCGCATAATTTGTGGAAGAAAAACCCATCAATCCAATAACTTTTATCTGATAAAATTGGGTATGTCGCAAAAGAAGTTTTATCCTCATCTATGATTTAGAGTCTCTAGTTTTATTGGGTATTAGAAATAATTTTTCCAGTGTCTACTGTTGTTTTTATCCCCGGTGTTTCCATCAGTTTCTTCTGAAATTTTTTTGATACTAATATCTCTAAGAAACATTGTATAGGCTTTCTGTTTAGAGATTTCTTTGAGATAACATAATCATATTCCTCTTCTCCAATCGGAATAAAATTTAATCCTAATTCAACCGCTGATGCTTGATTTCCCAATCCCAGATCTGCTATTCCCGCCTTTACAGCTTTTGCGACTTCAGTGCTTGACATAGCTTCAACTCCATACCCCTTTATTTTCCGCACTAAATCGTTAAACTGTAAATTACGTTGTTTTGCTGTCTCATCTAACTTTGCATCTAACAAAGTTCTTGAACCTGAGCCTTTGTTCCGGTTTAAAAAATGTAAATCTCCGATTAAAATATCTTTTATTCCCTGAACTCCTTTAGGATTTCCTTTGCCTACAATCAAACCTTGAACTCTCTTATACCCTTTTAATACAACAACTTTGTTCCAAAGTTTAAGTTCAGAAATAAACGGAAAATTATATTTGTTCGAAGCATTGTCGTACAAATGGATACCCGCAATGTCTGCCTCGTTATTGACTAAAGCCTTAAGACCGCCTTCTGAACCCACAAAGTTTACACTCTGACTTAACTCAGGCATTTTCTTCATCAAAGCTTTTAAAATAAGTGAAAGTCCCGAGCATTGACTTCCTACATATCTTATTTGCTCATCTTTTTCTTTAGGCGTCATCACTTGTTTAAATAAATTATTAATTCCCTTCTCGATATATTCTAACTCTTCTAACACCGTTTTTCCAAACGGTGTAATTTTTGTTCCACCTTGAGATGAACCGCCCTTATTTGTTTCGATAATCAGATCTCCAAAAATGTTTTCTAGGACCTTTATAGAATCCCAAGTATGTTTATAGGATATGCCTAGTCTTCTTGAGGTTCCTGAAATGGATTCACCATCATTTAATGTGCTAAGGATTAACCTTGATTCCCTTGTTAACTCGTAACGTCTTTTTTTTCCCACCTTTATCCTAAAAATAACTATCTCGTTATCCTTATTCTTCAGCTATTCTCACTTCCTTAATAATCCGATTCCAATCTTGGCCTTAATAATTATTGTTAATTCATCTTTTAGATACAAAATTACTACCTCTAATGTAGAACCTCCAAAGCTTATCTCTGCCTGACTTTATACCGATTCTAGATGAAACTTCAACATCAAATTCACAATATGGTAAAGCAGCTATAAACAATTCGTTATTACAAGTCAAATCAACCCCATTCTCTTTCACGGTTATTCCACAGGCTTTTGTTAGCTTTCCTGGTCCATCTGTAAGCACATTAATGTCATCCCTCCCCCTGTTTTTCTTCATAATGTCTATCCCCGATAAGGGTTCAAGAGCCCGTATCAGAACTGCCGCCGGATTACCTTCTTCCTCAACTACAATGTTTAGACAGTGATGAACCCCATACGTGAAATATACATAGGCCAAACCTGGTTCACCATACATAATCTTGTTACGTGCAGTTAAACGTCTAAACGCATGGCTAGCTGGATCATCATCGCCACGATAAGCCTCAACTTCCACAATTCTTCCGGATAAAATTCCGCTTGGGGTAATTCTAACTATCTGCTTACCTAAAACATCTTTAGCCACTTCAAGAGCGTTTCTTGAGAAAAAACTTTTATCCA